>CAINHV010000235.1 GCA_903848965.1 uncultured Opitutia bacterium
CGCCAAATCCCGCGATGCCACCGTCGGTGACGAGATCGCGCAGATCGCCCGGCGGCATCGCGCCCTTCACCCAGTCGCTGAGCGAGGCCATGTGGTCGTCGATCCAGTTCATCGGATACTCCGCGAACGTGAAGATACTGAGGAACAGCATCGTCATCACCCCGCCGAGCACGACCCAACTCCAAACCGGATGCGTCACGACGGCGTCGATCTTGTCCGACGTCGTCGGACCGGTGTCGCCCGCGCGCAGCACCACATCCGCCGCGATCCGTCCGATCGCATCGTAGCGGGAGTTCACGAGCACGGCGGACCAGTCGGTCCCCTGCCCTTCCCAACGCGCCTTCCAGCTGCGGAGGAGTTCATCGGTCGGCGGCGAGAGCGGCGTCGATCCGGCCACGCGGATGCTATCCTGATCCGTGAGGAGCAGGAGCGCCTCGGCCCGCGCAATCAGCGGCGACTTGCGATCGTTGCTGATGAGCGACGCCTGCAGTTCCGAGACCGCCGGGGCGATGGGCGCAGGGATGTCCCAGGCATGTCGCGACAACGGCAGGTCATGCCGGCTCATCGCGACGCGCAGTTCCACGAGTCCCTTGCCGTGGACCGCCTCGCAGGAAATGACCGGCACGCCGAGTTCGTGTTCGAGGCGGGCGGCACGGACGTTCAGCCCGGCCCCGGCGGTGAGGTCCATCATGTTGAGGACCACGATGACCGGCCGACCGAGATCGAGAATCTGGTGAACGAGGTAGAGGTTACGCTCGAGATTGGTCGCGTCGATGATGCATAGGATCCGATCCGGCTGCTGCGTATCGGCGCGCCGGCCGAGCAAGACGTCGCGGGTTACGGCCTCGTCCGGCGAGCGGGCGGCCAACGAATAGGCGCCCGGCAAATCGATCACGGTGATCGGCTGGCCGTGCTGAGAAAACGTCGTGCCGATCTTCTTCTCGACCGTAACACCGGGATAGTTCCCCACCTTCTGTTTCATGCCGGTGAGGGCATTGAAGAGCGTGCTTTTGCCGCAGTTGGGATTGCCGACCAGCGCGTAGGTGGGGAGTCGGGCACCAGCCGACGGCGCGGCAGCAGCAATGTGCGCGGGCAGTGACATGACGGGAAGGGAGATCAGGCCACGACCTCGACGAGGACGTGGTCGGCTTCGCTTTTGCGCAGGGAAAGGTTGTAGCCGCGGAGCTTGATCTCGAGCGGATCACCCAGAGGCGCTGTCCGAATCAAAGTCACGCGGGTGCCGGCGAGCAGCCCCATCTCACGCAGCCGAACGAACGCAGTGCCGGTCTTGGGAAACTCCCGGACGGTGGCCGAGGCGCCAATCGCGAGATCCGAGAGCCGGGACAATGGGAGAGGATCGGCCATCGCGCGAATCAGCTTCGCACAACCTGTTCCACGAGGATGTTGTTGGCGGCATCGTGGCTCAGCGCGATCCGCGTGCCCGCGACCTGACAAAGGATGGTGGAGGTGCCAGACACCTTGGTCACAAAGGCCGACTCCCCGAAGCCCATTTCCCGCACCCGTTGGCAAAACGCCGGGTCGCCGGCCAGCATCCGCACCCGGCAAATGGAGCCGGCGGGGAGCTGGCAGAGCGGAAGGAGCGGGTGGATGGGCGGACTACTCATGGCCGGGGGGGGCGACGTCCATAAACTGAGACTCGGTTTCATTCTCGGTGCAAGGAAAACGGGCCAGATCGGGCCAAAGCGGGTGAACTTTTGCTGCGCGTCTACCCAACCTTGGGCCTTTTAGCCCTGTCCTTGGTGGTCAATAGACGTTCCACGAGTGACCGGACGATAGCCCTTGGTGTAGGGCTGCCGCTTGACGGCAGGCCGCGATGTTCATTCGAAAAGGCCCGTCGACACGCGAGGGCCCTCCACTCGATGGCGGTCGGTACGCCTTACCGGCGCCGGCGTTTAACGGCCAACTGCGTGCCGGCGTACCGAACCAAATTCTGCAGGTGCTCGTACTGCTGAGGATCGATGTGCTTCGCGTCGCTCAATTCCTCCTGGGCGCGCTTGAGGGCGGCCTCGACCGCGTGCTCGTCGATTTTCTCCTCCGTGATGGCGTGCTCCGCGAGCACGTGAACGCGATCGCCTTCGACTGCCGCGAATCCTCCGCCAACGGCGAGCCAGAAGGTCTGGCCGTCCTTGGTCACGCGCAGCTCACCATGCTCGACCTGGGTGAGCAGCGGAATGTGACCCGGCAGGATGCCGACTTCACCTTCAACCGTCGGGATCACGACCGTGTCGATCGTGTCGGTGTAAACCCGCGCTTCCGGAGTGACGATTTCGAGGGTGAGAGGCATGGGCTAAAGTAGCGGGTAGTGAGGAGTGAGGAGGTGCGGAAGGGTGCGAGCGGGAGAAGTAGTCTGCGGCTGGGGAACTATGGTCACTACTCTCTACTCGATGCTCGCTACTGTTTCCTCAGGCCTTCTTCGACGCCGCGAGCACCTCGTCGATGCCGCCCTTCATGTAGAAGTCGCCTTCGGCCACGTGATCGAGTTCGCCGTCGAGGATCATCTTGAAGCCGCGGATGGTCTCCTTGACCGAGACGTACTTGCCGGGGGAACCGGTGAACACTTCGGCGACCGCGAACGGCTGCGAGAGGAAGCGCTGGATCTTGCGGGCGCGATAGACGGTCTGCTTGTCATCGGGCGACAGTTCGTCGAGGCCCAGGATGGCGATGATGTCCTGCAGATCCTTGTACCGCTGCAGCACGCGCTGCACTTCGCGGGCCACCTGATAGTGTTCCTCGCCGACGATGTCGGCCTGAAGCGCCTTCGAAACCGAGGAGAGCGGATCGACGGCCGGATAAATGCCGAGCTCGGCGATGGAACGCTCGAGCACGATCGTCGAGTCCAAGTGCGCGAAGGTGTTGGCTGGGGCGGGATCGGTCAGATCGTCCGCGGGCACATAGACCGCTTGGAACGAAGTGATCGAACCCTTCTTCGTCGAGGTGATGCGCTCCTGGAGCAGACCCATCTCGTTGGCGAGGGTCGGCTGATAACCGACGGCCGACGGGGAGCGGCCCAGGAGGGCGGACACCTCGGAGCCGGCCTGCGAGAACCGGAAGATGTTGTCGACGAAGAGCAGCACGTCCTGGTTTTTCTCGTCGCGGAAGTATTCCGTCATCGCGAGCGCGGACAGCGCGACCCGCATACGGGCGCCCGGGGGCTCGTTCATCTGACCGTACACGAGCGCGACCTTCGACTTCGAAAGATCCTTCTGATCGATGACGCCCGCCTCGGACATTTCGTGGTAAAGGTCGTTGCCCTCACGCGACCGTTCACCGACTCCGGCGAACACGGAGTAACCCCCGTGGGCCTTCGCGATGTTGTTGATGAGCTCCATGATCACGACGGTCTTGCCGACGCCGGCACCGCCGAACGCGCCGACCTTGCCGCCCTTGGTGAACGGCGCGATGAGATCGATGACCTTGATGCCCGTCTCGAGGATGTCGGCCTTCGTGTCCTGATCGACCAGGGTCGGGGCCGCGCGGTGAATCGGATAGCGCTTCGTGAAATTGACCGGGCCCTTGCCGTCCACGGCATTGCCGGTGACGTCGAAAATGCGGCCGAGCACGCCCTCGCCGACCGGGACGGAAATCGGAGCGCCGGTGTCGATCACTTCCATACCGCGGACGAGACCTTCGGAGGACGACATGGCGATCGAGCGGGCGATGCCGCCGCCGAGATGCTGCTGAACTTCGAGCGTCAGGACCTCCTTCTTGCCGGACGCGGTGAATGCCACCGTGAGAGCCTGATAAATTGGGGGGATGGTTTTATCCGCGAACTGGACGTCAACGACGGGGCCGATGACTTGAGCAATTTTGCCGGTGTTCATTTAAAGAAAGGGTGCGGGCGCGAGGGTTGGGAAAATGCGGCGTCAGGCCGTGAACTGCGCGGCGGCGATCTCGAGGATTTCCTGTGTGATCGCAGCCTGGCGGGCCTTGTTGTATTCGAGGGTGAGATCGTCGAGCAGCTTGGACGCGTTGTCCTTCGCGGTCTTCATCGCCACCATGCGGGCGCTGTGTTCCGACGCCCGGGCATCGAGCACCTGCTGATAGATTTCGCGGTTGATGTAGAGGGGCAACAAGGCGTCGAGAACCTGGCCCGGCTCCGGTTCGAAAATCATCTGGCTCGAAAGCCCGGTGTTGGCGGCGGCGGACTCGCCGGCATCGGATCGCAGGTCGGCGATGACCTCCTTGACGCTGCTCAGCGGCAGCAGCGGGAGCAGGGTCGGCACCTGCACGAGTGTGTTCCGGAAGCGCGGCCAGAGAATTTCGACCGTGTCCACGACGCCCGCGAGGTACTGCTTGACCATGTACTCGGCGACGGTCCGGACCTCGGAAAACGGCACCCGATCGCTGACGGTAAAATCCGCGAGCAGATCGCGGCGGGTGCGGGCGATGAACTGCGCGCCCTTGCGGCCGATCACGACGTACTTCGCCGGCGTCTTGATGTCGGTGACCAGTTTGAAAAGGTTGGCGTTGAGCGGACCGGCCAGACCCTTGTCAGAGGTGACGAGAATAATGCCGCGGGTCCGGACCTCGCGCTTCACGAGGAAGGGATGATGAGCCTCCTCGACGCGGTCGGCCAGGGCGGCGAGCATCCGCGCCATCAACTCAGCGTAGGGCCGGCCAGCGAGCGCCGCCTGCTGGGCCTTCTTCATCTTCGAAGCGGCCACCAGCTCCATCGCCCTGGTGATCTGGCGGGTGTTCTTGACCGACTTGATGCGTCGGCGGATGTCGCGGGTGCTGGCCATGGGCTATTCTCGATTTTGGATTCTCGATTCTCGATCCAGGAATTCGGGTTTCGCTTAAGAAATCGAAAATCCAGAATCGAAAATCGAAAATTACGTCAGGCCGTGAAGGTCGATTTCCACTCGTCGGCCGCCGCCTGCAGCCTGGCCTCGAGGTCCTTGTCGAGGGCAGCCTTGGTGCGGATTTCGGTGAGGAGAGCCTCCTTGCGGGAGATGAAGAAGTCCTTCAGCGACGCCGCGGCCGTGACGATCTTCTTCACGTCGATCGGGTCGAAGAAGCCGCGCTGCATCGCAAACAGGATCGCGACCTGCACCTCGATCGGCAGGGGGCTGAAGGCGGGCTGCTTGAACAGTTCGACGATGCGGGAACCGCGATCGAGCTGAGCCTTGGTCTTGGCGTCGAGGTCGGAGCCGAATTGCGCGAAGGCCGCCAGCTCGCGGAACTGCGCGAGCTCGCCCTTCAGTTTGCCGCCGACCTGCTTGGTGGCCTTGATCTGGGCGGCCGAACCGACCCGCGACACGGAGAGACCAACCGACACGGCGGGCCGGATGCCCTGGTTGAACAAATCGGTCTCGAGGAAAATCTGGCCGTCGGTGATCGAGATGACGTTCGTCGGGATGTAGGCGGAAACGTCACCGGCCTGCGTCTCGATGATCGGGAGCGCGGTCAGCGAGCCCTTGCCGTCGAGGCGGGCGCTGCGCTCGAGGAGGCGGCTGTGGAGGTAGAACACGTCGCCCGGATAGGCCTCGCGGCCGGAGGGGCGCTTCAGGATCAGCGAGATCTGGCGGTAGGCGACGGCGTGCTTCGAGAGATCGTCGTACACGATCAGGGCATCCATGCCGTTTTCCATGAACCACTCGCCCATCGCGGCGCCGGAGAACGGCGCGAGATATTGATTGGCGGGATTGTCGGCTGCGGGTGCCGCGACGATCGTCGTGTATTCGAGCGCGCCGGCAGCCTCGAGGGCGGCGACGGTGCGGACGATGTTCGAGTTCTTCTGGCCGACGGCGACGTAGATGGAGTAAACGGGGCGGAAATTCTTGTCGCCGCTCGCGAGGCCCACCTTGTTGATCTTCGCCTGGTTGATGATCGTGTCGATCGCGATGGTCGTCTTGCCGGTGCCGCGGTCGCCGATGATCAGCTCGCGCTGGCCGCGACCGATCGGGATCATGGAATCAATCGCCATGATGCCGGTGAAGAGCGGCTGCGAAACGGACTTGCGGACGATGATGCCGGGCGCGATGCGCTCGACGGGATAGGTTTCGGTCGAGGCGATCGGGCCCTTGCCGTCGACGACATTGCCGAGCGCGTCGACGACGCGGCCGAGCAGCGCCTTGCCCACGGGCACGGAGAGGAGGCGGCCGGTGGTCTGGACCTCGTCACCTTCCTTGAGCTGGGAGATGTCGCCGAGGACGACGCAGCCGACCTCGTCCTCCTCGAGATTGAGCGCGATGCCGATGGCGCCGCCGGGGAAGCGGACCATCTCGTTGTACATCACGGCGGACAGGCCATCAATCTTGGCGACGCCGTCGGCGACCGTCCGGATGTTGCCGGTGTTCTTCTTGACGGCCTTGCTCGAGAGCTTGGCGATCTGCTGTTCAATTTGTTCGAGGACGGTGCTCATCGGGAAAAGGGTTTGGCGAAACGGGAAAAATTAGACGGCGCGGCGGAGGGCGTCCAGCTGGCCGGCCACCGACTGCTCATAGACATCGTCGCCCACGCGGACGCGGAGGCCGGCGAGGAGGAGATCGTTGCGTTGCGCGACCGGCGCGATCGGGCGGCCGTACTTCGCAGCCATCGCGCGGGCGATGGCCTGCAGAACGGCGTCGCTGACCGGGCCGGCATGCTCGACCACGGCTTGGCCGCGGGCGACCTCGGCCGTGACTAGGCGGCGGTAGGCCTTGAGGAGCGCGAGCGCCTGCGGGGGGCGGTGCTTCTCGACGTATTCAAGAACTCCCGACACGCGCTCGGCCGAAAGCCGGCCCTCGTCGAGGCTGAGCGCAAAGAGTTGCCGAGCGAACTGCTGGAGCTTTTTGGTGCCGGAGGCCATCGGGAAGCGGGGGCGCGGGCGGGCGTCAGACGTTCGTCAGCTCACGGGCCGCGGCCTCGTTGTAGCTGGCGCGATCCGCCTCGGACAGTTTCTGGGCCAGGACGCGCTCGGTGGTGACGACGACGAGGCGGGCGATTTCCGTGCGGGCGTCGGCCATCATCTTGCGCTGGTCGAGGTCGAGCTGCTGCCGGCCCTTCGCGAGCATGTCGCTGACCTTGGCGGCGGTTTCCTGGGTGTGGCGATCGAGGTAGTCCTTGGCGGTCTTGCGGGCCTCATCGACCAGCTTGGAGGCATCGAGGGAGGCCTGGCGGAGCAGCGCGGCGCTCTCCTGCTGGGTGGCCTCAAGCTTGGCCTTCATGTCCTCGGCGTAGCGGAGCCCGTCGGCGATCTTGCGGGTGCGCTCGTCCATCGTCGCCGTGACCGGCTTGATGCCGAACTTGTAGAGGACGAACAGGACGATCAGGAAACTGATCACCTGCATGACGATGTATTTCGGATCGAGACCGAAACGTTCCGAGATGCCGGGCTTCGCGGCGTGTTCGACGGCGGCGGCGAGGAAGAGTGGCAGCGTCATGGCGGGGAAAAAACGAGATGGCAGCGCGGACGGGCCGCGCTGCCGTTGGAATCAATCAACCAAGGAACAGGGCGAGAATGCCGAGACCTTCGGCGAGCGCCATCCCGATGATGGCTTGAACGAGGACCTTGCCGGACGCGCCGGGGTTGCGACCGACGGCTTCGGCGGCCTTGAAGCCGATGAGACCGACGCCGATGGCGGCGCCGAGCAGGCCGAAGGCGCTGGTGAGATTGCCGGTGACGCCGGCGGGTGCCGCGACGGCGGCTTGAGCGAGGATTTGGATCATGGTGGTTTCTACGGGTGGTTGCGGTTTCCGCCGTGCGCACGCTGGGCACGCTCCCGGCGGGAGAATCGAAAACTCAGTGGGGCGCGCCCGCTCCGGGCGCATGCTTCTCGTCGTGTTCGCCGCCCTCGTGATTGCAGAGGAGGCCGATGTAAACCGCCGTGAGCAGCGTGAAGACGAGGGCCTGAATCACCCCGACCAGCAGCTCCATGAAGTAAAATACAAAGATGAAGCCGGTGCCGTGCAGCAGATTCTCGCCACCGAAGACGTTGCCGAAAAGACGCACCGAAAGCGTGAACGGGCGAATCACGATCGAGAACACCTCGATCAAGCCGACCACGAGGAAAACGAGGGAGAGAATTGGATACAGCCAGCCGGGCGTCTCAGCCTTCTCGGCCTTGTTGCCAAAGAGGTCCTTGAAGATGAGCGCCGGTCCCGCGAACCGGAAGACGATGATGGCCCACGCGCCGAACGAGATCGCGGCGAGGGCGATCGTGCCGTTGAAGTCGGCGTTGTGCGGACGGATCAGCGGACGCGTGAGGTGAAAGTGGCCGCTGGCATCGTCGTAGCCCCAACCCATCGTGCCGACGCCGGGGATGAGGCCCATCCAGTTGTGAAAGAGGATGAAGACGAAAAATGTGATCAGGATCGGGAACGCCATCGGGAACGCCTTCTTGCCGACGATGGGCTCGAAGATTTCGCGCAGCCCTTCGAGAAGAGACTCGAACACGGCCTGACCGCGCGAAGGAATGAGGGAAGGCTTCCCCACGAGCCAGCGGACCAACAGCACGAGCAGAGCCGAGATCACCCAGCCCGTCATCATGCTGTTCGTCACCGGGAGCGGACCAATGAAGAAGACCGGCTCGGCTGCCGCCGACAAACCATGCGAGTCCGCGGCAAAGGCCGGAGCCGCGCAGAAGGCGGACAAAAAGAGAAAGGCGGTTTTATGGGCCCATGACATAATGATGCGGAACAAACGGCAACGGCTGTAAGGGAAGAGCAAACCCCAGAGGCCCGATCTCCGTCAACCCAGATATGACGCCGGCGCACGAGCTCCCGGCGTTAATCAGTCCCGCCCGGCTGCTCCTCCGGCAAACTAATGCCAAGGTCGGGAGCCCGTCGCGCACTCGCCGAATGGTAGCTTTGCGCGCGGTTTTGAAACACCGTTTCGTGCGCAAAGGGCCATTCCTCGTCCACCCTCACCCACCCGGCAGCCGGTTCGAGTATGGCAGCGACTTCGTCGAAGTAAGGCTGGTAGTCCGTCCGAAAGAACAATCGAGCCGACGGGCTGGAACGACCCGCGACCGCCTGAAGAAAGTGCGGCTGCAGGAGTCGGTGCTTTCGATGCCGCAATTTAGGCCATGGATCTGGAAAAAGAACGTAGATATCACTTAACTCCATATGTTTAGGTAGTGACTCAAGGAAGAGCCGGGCCTCAGCCTGGATGAAGTGGAGATTGGCCAGTTGGGCGCGGTCCCGCTTGCGAACCGCCCGATCCACCCTCTCGGTCGCGATATCTATGCCGATGCAAAGGCGGTCCGGATGCTTGGCCGCATACGCGGTGAGGAAGTGACCATGGCCGCAGCCAATTTCCCACACGAACTGCTTATGGAACTGGAAGATAGAAGCAAAGCGCGCCCGCAACTCGCGGCGACGCTCCTCCAAGACTCCGAGATGGTGTGATGGGTCGTCCATCAGATTGGGGTGGGATCCGTCGCTTCTGCTCTTGTCCCCCTACCCGACCCCAGCATTACCATTAAGATACTGATGTCTGCTGGGTTAACTCCACTAATTCGACTGGCTTGACCAAGCGTCATGGGCCTGAAGTGAGCGAGTTTCTCGGCACTTTCCCTGCGGAGTCCTTTGATTTCCAGATAGTTAATAATTGATGGAAGTCGGATTTTTTCGATGTGGCCCAGCTTTTCCACCTGACGGAGCTCTCGTGCTAAATACCCTTGGTATTTAATGCGATACATTACCTCGGCAGCCACTTCCGGAGATTGAGCCGCGAGCTCGGCCGGCGGGGCCATGGAGTCAGACCGTCGAATGACCTCCGCGAAAGTGGAGCCCTGCGTGCGGTGCGTTTCCAGATATTTAGTCCAGTGCTCGACGGACCGGGCCTTTTCGTCAATCGCCGCCAAGCGCCGTTCTGGGAGCAGCTGGTGCTGGCGAGCATGTTCACGCAGGCGCAGCTCGGCGCTCCCATGATTGAAGAGTAGTCGGTATTCGGCCCGACTCGTAAACATCCGGTAGGGCTCATTCGTCCCCTTCCCGACCAAGTCATCGATGAGGACGCCAATGTAGGCCTCGTGCCGTCCGATCAGCATTGGGGCCAGTCCCCTCACCTTGTTCACGGCATTCACTCCCGCCACCAAACCCTGGGCAGCCGCTTCCTCGTATCCGGAGGTACCATTGATCTGCCCCGCCATGAAGAGCCCCTCCACCTTCTTGGATTCAAGCGAGGGGAAGAGCTGGGTGGGAGGAGCATAATCGTATTCGACCGCGTAAGCCGGGCGGAGCAAAACCGCCCGCTGCAGACCCGGAATGCTATGCACAACCTCCAGCTGGACGTCGAAGGGCAGACTTGTTGACAAGCCGTTCACATAAAATTCGTTCGTCCCCCTGCCCTCCGGTTCAAGGAAAAGCAGGTGCCGCTCCTTGTCCGCGAAGCGGACGAATTTGTCCTCAATACTTGGGCAATACCTTGGGCCGGTGCCTTCTATGGCTCCACTATACATGGCGGAGCGGCTGAGATTAGCTCGGACCACCTCAGCCGTCCGGTCCGTGGTGTAGGTCATCCAGCAGGAAACTTGTTCACAACCGGGAACCCAACCCGGCCGGCGCTCTCCGGTTTGTTCCACGTGGAACAGTTCGGTATCAGCGCGAGTATCGTGGAAGGCAAAGAAGGTCGGCGCGGCGTCGCCCTTCTGCTCTTTCATCTGCTCGAAATCCAGGCTCCGACCCAACAGCCGCGGCGGCGTCCCGGTCTTGAACCGGCGCAGCTCAATCCCGGCTTCAAGCAGGCTCGTGGAAAGCGTGCGAGCACTGAAGTCACCCAACCGGCCGCCTTCGTTTTTGTTTTCGCCGATATGCATCAGGCCCCGCAGAAACGTGCCGGTCGTGATGACGACGGTCCGTCCGCGAAAGTCCAAATCGAGATTGGTTCGGCAGCCCACCACGCGACCACCTTGGAAGATTAGGCCTGTGACGGTGGCTTGAAATATCTGCAGATTCGGCTGCAACTCCAAGGTGTGCTTCAGTCGAAACTGGTAGGCCTTCTTGTCACACTGCGCGCGTGGCGACTGAACGGCCGGACCCTTGGATTCATTGAGGAGCCGAAACTGGATCCCCGTGACGTCCGTGTTGATCGCCATCTCGCCACCCAGTGCATCAATTTCCCGCACCATCTGACCCTTCGCCTGACCTCCGATTGCCGGGTTACAACTCATCTGGGCAATCGTATCGATATTGCCCGTCAGGAGCAGGGTAGAGGCTCCCATGCGCGACGCCGCCAAGGCGGCTTCCACGCCCGCATGGCCCGCCCCGCAGACAATGACGTCATACTCTAACATGCTGGTAATAAGTATTATAAAAATCTCGCAGCCTTGCTCCAACCGCGACCGCCGAGCTACTTGCCGATACAAAAAGAGGCGAACAATTGGTCGAGCATGCGCTCGTTGTCCACTTTTCCCGTAATCTCGCCAAACGCATTCAACGCCGCGCGAAGATCGCTCGCGATCAGCTCAATCGAGCCATTCGACCGCAATTTTGCCTGGGCCTCGGCCAGTCCGTCCCGCGCCTGGGTGAGCGCATGGGCGTGCCGCGCGCTCACCGCGATCAGCTCGGCCCCCGCATCCTGTTGAAAGGCGTCGGCCTGCCGCGCCAGGACCGACCGCAACTCGTCGCAGCCGGCGCCGGTCAGCGCCGAAACCCGCACCAAAGCCACCCCGGCGGGCAGGCCGGGCGGGACGGCCGCCCCCGGCGCGAGGTCGCTCTTGTTCAGGACCACGAGGACGGCCCGGCTCTGTATCCGAAAAAGCACTTCAGGAGGAAGGATGAGCTCCGGCCGCGTCGCATCGATCACGAGAACGAAGAGATCCGCCTCGGCGGCGCGTTCCAGCGTCTTGGCGATGCCGAGCTTTTCCAGCGGGGCGGGGGAGGGGTTCAGCCCGGCCGTGTCGACCAGCCGCAGCCCATGGGCCCCCACCACGATTTGCTCCTCGAGAAAATCACGCGTGGTGCCGGGCTCCGGGCTGACCAGGGCTCGTTCGCGCCCGACCAGCCGGTTCAGCAGGCTGCTCTTGCCCGCGTTCGGGGCCCCGAGCAGGACGGTTCGAATCCCTTCGCGCAGAATCGAACCGTAGTGGCTCGTCGCCAGAAGCCGGGCCGTGTCCGCCACGAGCGCGGCGACCGCCGCCTGGACCTGCCCGCGATCCTCCGGCGGCAAATCCTCGTCGGGGAAGTCGATGTACGCCTCGATCCGGGCCAGCACGGCTAGCAGCGAGTCGACCAACGTCTCCATCCTCCGCGCGAGAGCTCCCCGGAGCTGCTGCTGGGCAGCTTCCAGCGCCCGTTCGCTGCGGGCATGGATGAGGTCCATCACCGCCTCGGCCTGGCTGAGGTCCAGCCGCCCGTTGAGAAACGCGCGCTGCGTGAATTCCCCCGGCTCCGCCGGACGGCAGCCGCGCGCCAGCAGATCCTCGAGGATGCGCTGCGCGATGAAGGGATTGCCATGGCAGGATATCTCCAGCCCGTCCTCGCCGGTATAACTCTTCGGGCCGGCATAGCAGGTCAGCACAACATCATCGAGCAGCCGGCCGGCGAGATCCCGGTAGTCGAGATGGCGCGCCCGGCGGGGTGGGGGAGTCCGGCCGGCCAGCGCCGTGGCGAGAGCCATCGTATCCGGTCCACTAACACGCAACACCGCCAGCGCGGCGGTGCCGGCCGGCGTGGCCAGGGCGGCGATGGTATCGGTCGGGCAGCGCATGACGAAACCGCCACCCTTCGCGCCCGGCCGGGCCAAGTCAAATGCCGCCACGCCGCGGCCCCGAATGCCGCCGGGTTCCTATCGCGCCGCGACCGAGAGCGGGGTGACGCGCGTACCGCCCGCCACTTTGTCCCCGGGATAGACGATCACGTTCTGCCCCGCCTCGAGGCCCGACAGCACTTCCGTCTCGATGCCATTACTGCGCCCGACCTTCACCGTCTGCAGCGTGGCGCGGTTGCCGCTCACGACATAAGTCTGCCATTCCCCGCGACGCTGAAAGAGCGCCCCGGCCGGCGCGCGGAGGGCGTCGGAATTCTCCCAGGTGACAATCCGCGCCTCGACCCGATAGCTGTCACCAAGGGTGGGGCGCCGCGCGACGGGATCCGCGAAGTCGGCGACGACATAAACCCGCTGCTCCTCGACACCGAGGGCGGAAATCTTGGTGAAGGCGGAAGGCTCGACGAGGCGCACGCGTGCCGTCAGCGGCTCGACGCCCCCCCATTGCTCGAGAATCACCCGCGCGCCCGGCTGGATCGCGACGCCGTCGCGGGAGAGTACTTCGATCCGCACCTCGAGGTCCGTCGGATCGCCCACTTCCATCAGCGGGAAGCCCGCCGGAACGACCCGCGCACTCTCCTGAAACACCCGCAGGATCTTTCCGCTGACCGGCGAGGTGATGACCAGCGGCTCGCCGCCCGCCGTCGCCGGCGCACCCGCCGGCTTGGGCAATCCGCGCGTCAACAACGCCCGCGCCTGCTCCAGTTCGAAGTCGGCCACCTTGAACGCAAACTCCGCCGCCCGTGCGTCCTGTGCCGCCGTGCTGGCCCGCAATTCGACCGCGTCGAATTCCTGCGCCGACAGGACACTCCGCGCTCGCAGCGATTGGGCGCGGCCCAGATCCTCCGCGAAGGTCCGCGCCACCACCGCCGCGCGTTCGCGCTGGGCCACGGCCGCCTCCCGCGCGGCCTCCGCCCCGCGGACGCGCGCCTCGGCCTGCGCCTGGCTGCGCGCATCGAGGAAATCCGACCCGCTTGACTCCAGCACCGCCAGCGGGGTCCGACTCGCCTCGACCTCCGCGCCCGCTTTCCAATCGATGCGCTGGAGTTGCCCCGCGACCGGCGCGAAAACGGTATAGCGATTCCGCACCCGGGTCATGCCTTCCTCATCCACCGTCACGACGAGTGGGCCGCGGCTGACGGCCGACACCTCGACCGGGATGGCGCGCGGCCAAAGTCCGATTCCGATTAGCCCGACCAACAGCACCCCGCCCAACAGCGGCAGGCGTCGGCGCCAGGCCGGAGGCCCGCTGGGCTTGGTCATGGGAACGGGAGGGAGCGGGGGAGTCATGGAAAAAGGTTCGCCTTCAATCGAGCGCCTTCAACGCGCTGACGAGATCGATTTCAGCAATCTTGCGGGCCGCAAACAGCGCGGAGAGCGTCGAGGCCACGGCCACGACGAGCACCGCGGACGCATAGTTCGAGGTCGTCAACACGAGCGGCAGCCGGACCGTCTCCGTGTTGACCGCCTGCAGGATTCCGCGCGCGAAGCCGGAACCGAGCAGCAACCCGATCGGTAGTGCCGCGAGCGTGAGCAACACCAACTCGCCCACCAGCACCGCGCCCACTTCACGCCGGGTGAACCCCAGCACGCGCAAGGTGGCCAGTTCCCGCGCGCGCTCGGAAAGCGAGATGCGTGCACTATTATAGATGATCCCGAAAGCCACGATGGTCGCGAAGAGCATGTACATCTTTTGCAGCAAACCAATGCTTTGCGCCGTGGTCTTCCGGAACCCATCCCGGAGCGAATTCTTGATCACGCATCCCGCGACCCGGGGCGTCTCCTTCACCGCCGCAAGGAACTCATGCCAGCGCGACGAATCGACGACCAGATGCGCGCCGCTGATCTTGTCCCCCTCGAGCAGCAGCCGATTGAGCGCGTGCATTTCCATGTAGCAGGCCGTGCCCGCAAAATCCTCCGCCAGCCCGACCACCGGAACCGTCAGCTCGCGCTCCCGCCCCTCCAGAACCCGCGCCACCACTTCGTCGCCAGGTTTCACCTGCATGACCTCCGCGAGCTTCGCCGACATGACGATTCCCCGCGCCGGCAGGATGAGCTGGCTCGGCTCCGCATCGATCACCCGGCTCAGGGTTCCCTGCGCTGGCAGGCCCTGGATCATCAGCCGGCGCTGGATCGGCCCCGCGCGCAACTCCACCGGCACGAAACGAAACGGTTCGGCGTGGATCACGCCGGGCAGATGTTTGAAATCCGCCAGCGCGCGGGCCGCCTCCGGCTCGACGAGCGACAGGGTGACGGTCTGCCGCTGCACGACGTCCCATTGGAAATCGATCACGTAGTCGATGCCGTCCCGAAAGGAATTCGGGACGATCAGGATGCCCGTCGCCAGCGCGAGGGCGAGGCAGGTCAGGGCGCTGCGAATAGGCCGCCGCTGGATGTTTCGCAGAGACATCCGAAACGACGCGGTGAACCAGCGCGCCACCCCGAGTCGCTCCACCAACACCGGCCGATAACTCGCCGGCGCCTCCGGACGCATCGCCTCCGCGGGAGGAAGCCGCACGGCCCGTCGCACCGCGCCCGCCACGCCCACGAACGCCGCCAGCGCGCTCACCACCACCGCGGCCACCAGCACTCGCGTATCGAGCAGAAACTCGAGCTTCGGAAAGCGAAAGAACAGATGGTACATCTCGACGAGTCGTCTCCCGAGGCCAATGCCGCCGATGACCCCGATGGCCGTCCCGACCACCACGATCGCGAGCGAGAACTTGAAATAGTGCGCGCCCACCTGGCGGTTGCTGAAACCGCACGCCTTCAACATCGCGATCTGTTCGCGCTGCAGCGCGATCTGCCGGCTCATGACGGAGTTCGTCATGAACGCGGCGACACTCAGGAACACGAGGGGGAAGGCGAGTGAGAGACCTTCGAGCACGCGAATCTCGTCCTCCACGCGCCGGTTCGACGGATGATCGATCCGCCCATACGCGCCCCGACAACCATAGGGCGACAGGATGCGTTCCACGTCGGCCATGACCTGCCGCTCCGAGGCGCCGGGCGCGAGTGCCACCGCGACCGCATTGAACGCGCCGTAGAGTTGAAAGGCCGTCGCGAGTTCCTTGTACGGGAGCCAGAACACGCCGTACGTTCGATTGTCCGGCAGCGCCGCGCCGGGCGGGGCCTCAAAGACGAACTCCGGAGACAGCACGATGCCGGAAATTTGAAACACTTCCTTCCGTCCGTTCAGGACGGCGGAGATCTTCGCCCCAGGCTTCAGGCCATGGGCCTCCGCGAACGCTTCGCTCACCGCAATTTCGCCGCGCGTCGTGCCGCCGAGGGGCAGCCGGCCGGTTCGAACGTACAGCCGGTTGAGCTGGGTCTCGCCCCGCTCGGGCAACGAATTAATCAGCCCGACGGCCGGTTCCATGAGTCCCGGCAAGTCCAGCGTGACCTGTATCGCCACCGAGGTTTGCACCGCGGCGGCTCCGGGCAGGGCAGTGAGTTGCTCCCGCACCGATTCGGGGGCGCGCTTCAGCCGGGCGAAGACATGGGCAAACCGGTTCTGCTCGTAATAGGTATCCCGTGTCGTCGTGAGCGACAGCATGAGCGACCGCGTCATGATCATCATCGCCAGCCCGCACGCCATCACGAGCGCCACGGCGAAGGCCTGCGATTTCAGGGCGCGCAGATCGCGCAGGAGCTTGCGATCGAGGAGGCTCATCGGCGGCGGGCCGTGCTCCACCCCGGGCCAGTACCGGAGATCCAACCGCTAGCATCTCGGGAAGGTTTCATCGGTGCCGGCGCTGGGTCGAACGCGGCCGCGGATCACCACGCCAGATCGCGGACCGAGCCGCGTTGGTTGTTCTCTCGCGCGGTGACGATTCGTCCATCCGAAAGCGTGAAGACCCGATCCGCCATGTCCGCGAGAATGGCGTTGTGCGTGATGATCACGGCGAGCGTTCCGAGTTCGCGATTACTCCGTTCGATCGCTTCGAGGACCGTGATGCCGGTCCGAACATCCAGGGCGCCCGTCGGCTCGTCGCAGAGGAGCACATCCGGGCGCTTCGCGATCGCCCGGGCAATAGCCACCCGCTGCTGTTCGCCGCCGGAAAGCTGGGCAGGAAAGTGATCCATCCGGTCCCCCAAGCCCACCAGCGCCAGGGCTTCCTCGGGGTCCATCGGCGCCCGACAAATCTCCGTGATGAGCGCGACATTCTCCCGCGCCGTAAGGCTGGGGATGAGGTTGTAGGCCTGGAAAACGAAGCCGACCGCGTGGCGGCGAAACTGCGTCAGTCCAGCCTCGTCCAATGCCGTGAGGTCCGTGTTTCGATAGTGCAGCGTGCCATGCGTCGGCGAATCGAGGCCCCCCAATTGGTTGAGCAGGGTGGATTTTCCGCTCCCGGAAGCGCCGAGCAGGACAATCAGCTCGCCGGCATACAGATCGAGATCGACGCCGCCCAGCGCCGTCACGGCCGCCGTGCCCTCGCCATAAACGCGGGCGAGACCACGAACCCGATAGACGGTTTCTCGGGCGGCGGTCGTCCCGGCGACGGCGGCTGACTCGACTCGCATGGCCATGAAAGCGGAGTGAACGCGAGCGCGTTGGCCGCGGCAACGTGCAAACTACTGTTAAGCTGAACCGTCAGAACGTGACTTGGGCACACTGCGAGGGCGGTCTTTCCGTGGCTGCGAGCAACCGTGTCACTGAACGAGCAAAAA
>CAINHV010000236.1 GCA_903848965.1 uncultured Opitutia bacterium
CGCATGCCGCCGGACTCTGCGCACGGTATCATCTGAAGCATTTCAGCACGGGCGATCTGTTCCGACAGAACGTCCAGGCGCGCACGGCGCTCGGTCTCCTTGCCCGGCGGCACATGCAGGAGGGCAGCCTCGTGCCGGACGAGATTGTCGATGCGATGATCGAGGAATGGGCCGACACGCTGCCGGCGTCGCAGGGCGTGCTTTTCGACGGATTTCCCCGCACCACCGATCAGGCGAATTTCCTGGATGAGTTTTTTCAGCGCCAAGGGCGTCGGCTGGATGCGGCGGTTTATCTCCAGGTGCCGGATGAGGTGATTCTCGAACGGCTGGCTGGCCGGGAAATTTGCCGGAGCTGTCAGGCACCTTATCACCGGCGGATTCGTCCGCCGCGCCAGCCGGGGAAATGCGATCGGTGCGGCGGTGAGGTCCTGCCCCGGCCGGACGATGCGCCAGAGCTGGCGCGGGCCCGGCTGCAGTTGTTTCACCGGGTCAGCGAGCCGGTGCTGTCGCGGTATGTCCGCGCGGGCAAGCTGCTGATCATCTCGGGCGCGGGGACAATCGAAGAGGTGGCGGGGCGGCTCGATCTCGCGATCGACGCGATGGCAAATGCCTCGGGTGCGTTTGTGGGTCCCGCCGGGCTCACGCTCGCCCTGCCGGCGCCGCCGCCGAGATTCTCGCTCGCGGCGCCACCGGCGGACCTGAATTTCGTTCTCGTCGGCGGCCCCGGTTCGGGCAAGGGCACGCAGGCAGAACGATTGAGCGCGAAGTTGCGCGTCCCGCACATCGCGACGGGCGATCTGTTTCGGGAGAACCTGAAGCAGGCCACGCCGCTTGGGCAGCTCGCGAAGACCTTCATGGATCGCGGCGAACTGGTGCCGGACGACGTGACCGAGGCGATGGTCGAGGAGAGGCTGGGCCGGCCGGATGCGCGGATGGGCTTCGTGCTCGATGGCTTTCCCCGGACGCTGCCGCAGGCCGAGGCGTTGTCGGACATTCTGACCCGGCTGCGGCGTCACCTGACCGGCGTGCTGTCGATCCAGGTGACTGATGCGGCAATCGTGGACCGTCTGGCGGGCCGCTGGATCTGCGGGAAATGCCAGGCACCGTATCACCTGCGCTTCAAGCCGCCGCACACCGCGGGCCGGTGCGACGCGTGCGGCGGCGAGCTGGTCCAGCGGGCGGACGACAACCCCGCCACGGTCAAGGCCCGGCTGGTGACGTTCCACCGGCAGACCGAGCCGCTCATCGCCTATTACCAGGGCGGCGGCGTGCTCTGCGAAATCAATGGCGAAGGCGGCGTGGACCGCGTCACGGTTGACAGCCTCGCCGCCATCCGGCGTCGGGTCACCAACCCCGAACACATCGCCCTGGTCGAGGCCGCGTCCACCTGATTACTCCCATGTTCGAATCCGCTGAACTGAATCAAACGATGGCCCCTGAAAAGTACGACGCGGAGCTCCCGGAACTGCGGTCGAGCCTGCTGCAGGCGCACTTTGACCTGCGGTCGCAGAAGTTCCCCGTGATCGTCATCGTGTCCGGTGCGGATGGCGCCGGCAAAGGCGAGCTCGTGCACCGCCTGAACGAGTGGCTCGATCCCCGCGGCGTCGAGACGCACGCATTCTGGGACCCGAGTGACGAGGAGCGCGAGCGCCCGCCGTACTGGCGCTTCTGGCGTGCAATGCCGGGCCGGGGCCGGATCGGAATCCTGTTTGGATCCTGGTACACGTCTCCGATCATCCGTCGCGTCTTCGGCGAGACGAAAGGCGCGGAACTCGACGCCGAGCTGGAACAGATTGCCACGTTCGAGAAGATGCTGGCCGACGACGGGGCCCTGATCCTGAAGCTGTGGTTGCACCTGCCGAAAAGAGCGCAGCGGAAGCGGCTGAAGAAGCTTGAGCGGGACGGCAAGATCGCACCGGACGACTGGAAGCACTTCAAACTGTACGACCGCTTCACGAAGACCTCGGAGCGTGCCCTGCGCCGGACGGATGCCGGCCACGCGCGGTGGCACATCATTGAGGCGACCGATCGGCGGTTCCGCGAGTTCACCGCGGGCCGGTTGTTGCTGGAAGCGTTACAGTCCCTGCTGCCGGCCGTGGCAAAGCCGGCGCGCGCCCCGGCCGCGAAGTCGCGCGGAGCGAAGGCTCCCGCGGTGAAGGCGGCCCCGGCGCGGGCGGGCTCCATTCTGGATCATGTCGACCTGACGCAGAAGCTGACGGACGCGGAGTATGATCGGCAGCTGGCGAAGTGGCAGGCGGAGCTGACCAAGCTCGCGTGGAAGGCGCGGGAGAAAAAGATCTCCACCGTGCTGGTGTTCGAGGGCTGGGATGCGGCGGGGAAGGGCAGCGCCATCCGGCGCGTGACCCAGGCGATCGATCCGCGGCTCTACCGGGTGGTCGGGATTGCAGCGCCCACGGACGAGGAGCGGGCGCAGCATTACCTCTGGCGCTTCTGGCGACATCTGCCGCGGGCGGGGTTCGCGACGATCTTCGATCGCTCGTGGTATGGCCGGCTGCTCGTCGAGCGCGTGGAGAAATTTGCCCGCCCGGACGAATGGGGCCGGGCCTACCGCGAGATCAACGAATTCGAGGAACAGATGGCGCGGCACGGGATTGTCGTCGCCAAGTTCTGGCTGCACGTCAGCCAGGAGGAGCAGTTGCGACGCTTCAAGGAGCGGGAGACCATCGCGTACAAGCAGTATAAGATCACCGATGAGGACTGGCGGAACCGCAAGCAGTGGGATGACTACAAGCACGCTATCGACGACATGGTCGCACACTGCAGCACCGAAGTGGCGCCGTGGACGATCGTCGCGGCGAACGATAAGAAATTTGCCCGCATCCAGATCCTGAAGACGGTCGTGCAGCGCCTGCGGACGGCGTTGTAGTTCCCTCCGTGTCCGCGACCGCCCAGCCCGTGCCGGTCTCTGCCGCCGCTCCCGCGCCGGGGGCGCGGGCGGGAGCGACGGGGGAACTCTGGGGTGGATTTGCGGCCATGCTGGTAGCGCTGCCGTCGGCCATGGCCTACGGGATCGCGGTGTTTGGCGTGCTCGGTCCGGAGTACGTCGCGCAGGGCGTGCAGGCGGGAATTCTCGGGGCCGTGATGCTGGGCTTGGTGGCACCATTGTTGGGTGGAGCACCGCGGCTAATCTCGGCGCCGTGCGCGCCGGCCGCGGCGGTGCTGGCCGCGCTGGCCCTGCAACTGGCGCAGGGCGAACGCGGCCTCGGACCCGTGGCACCGGAGCGAATCGGGGTGCTGCTGGCGCTCGTGGCCTTGCTGGCGGGCGCGCTCCAGGTCACTTACGGGGCGCTGGGGGTCGGGCGATTGATCAAGTACATCCCGTATCCGGTCGTATCCGGTTACATGGGCGGGGTGGCCGTCCTCATCTTTTCGAGTCAGGTGCCGAAGTTCTTCGGGCTCCCGCATGAGATCGCGCCGCTGGCGGGACTGGTGTCACCCGGGCACTGGCAACCCGCGGTCCTCGTGGTCGGCGTAGCGACGATCGCCGGGGTGCTGCTGGGGCCCCAGATCACCCGGGCGGTGCCGGCAGCCATCATTGGTCTCGCGGCGGGTGGATTGGCCTACGCGATCAGCGCGGGGTTTGTCCCGGCGCTCCGGCAGCTGGAGCACAACGCACTCGTGATCGGGACGGTGGGCGACGGTGTTTCCGGTTTAGGCGCGACCCTCGGAGCCCATTGGACAGGCTTCGGTCAGTTGCGCCTCGCGGATGTCGCCCTGGTCGGACTGCCGGCGCTGACGCTCTCGGTCCTGCTTTCGATCGACACGCTGAAGACCTGCGTGGTGCTCGATGCGCTGACGCGCAGCCGTCACCGTTCGAATCGCGAACTGGTGGGACAGGGGACGGGCAACGTGCTCTCCTCGTTGGTCGGCGGAATGCCGGGCGCGGGCACAATGGGCGCCACCCTGGTGAACCGGGAGAGCGGCGGACGCACGCGTTGGTCCGGCGTGGCGGAGGGTGCGTTTGTGCTGGTCGCGTTCCTGGCTCTCGGCCGCTGGATGGCGTGGGTGCCGATTCCCGCGCTGGCGGGCCTGTTGATGGTGGTGGCGTTCCGGATGTTCGAATGGCGGAACTTCGAACTGGCGCGGCGGAAGTCCACCTTGCTCGACTTCACGGTGATCGCCGCCGTCGTGATCACGGCGGTGAAGGTGAACCTGATCGCCGCGGCGGGCGTGGGACTGGGACTGGCGATCCTGCTCTTCATCCGGGAGCAGATCCGCGGCTCGGTGATCCGCCGGAAGATCACGGGCGACAAACTCTCGTCGAAGCAGCACCGGCTGCCGTCGGAGCAGGCGGTGCTCGAGCGGTGGGGAGCCGAGACCACCATTTGCGAATTGCAGGGCAGCCTGTTCTTCGGGACGACGGATCAACTGCTGACCGAGCTGGAGGCGGACCTGAAGCGCTGCCGGTACCTCGTCCTCGACTTTCGGCGGGTGCGGTCGGTGGACTTCACTGCCGCGCACATGCTGGAGCAGTTCGAGGCGATGCTCCGGGAGCGCGACGGTTATCTCCTGTTCAGCCGGATCCCGACGGCGCTCGCGGAAGGTCAGGATCTCCGGCGCTATTTCGAACAAGTTGGGGTCCTGCGGGAGCATGTCCGGACCTTGGATACGCTGGATGACGCGCTGCGGTGGGTCGAGGACACGATTCTGGATCGGGAGCTGCCGCCAAGCGCGGCGCCGGAGACGACCCTGACGCTGGGGCAGTTCGACTTGCTCCGGGAGGTCGCTGATGCGCCCACCCTGGCGGCGCTGGGGGCCTGCGTCACGGAGCGAGTCTGTGCCGCCGGGGAGCGAATTTTCGGCGCCGGCGAGGCGGGGGATGAGATCTTCATGATCCGATCCGGAATTGTCCGGATCGTGCTGCCGCTCGGAGAGAAGAATTACCACAACCTCGCGGCGTTCGGCCGCGGGAATTTCTTCGGCGAGATGACCTTCCTCGATGGCGGCCGGCGATCGGCCGACGCCCTGGCGACGGCGCACTGTGAGTTGTACGTGATCTCACGCGAGCGGTTCGACGCGATGGTGCAGGCGAACCCGGGTGTGGGCAGCAAGGTGATGGCGGAGCTGGCGCGGTCACTCGCGCTCCGGCTGCGGCGCACCGATGCGGAGATTCGGGCGCTGTATGAGGCTTAGGGCGGATTAAGAAATGCTGGAGCCATTCGAGCGTGGACGAGTGTCGCCCCTACACACACTTCGTATGGGCGTGGACGAATCCCACCCCGCATTTTGTAGGGGCGGGCCTCGTGCACGCCCACGACGTCTCTTCGTACCCCGCTCAGATCTCCGCTCCGGGTGACAGCTCCGGTGCGGTGTGGCCTGACTGCAGTCGCACCTTCATGTGGGCGAGGCGCTGCAGAATCCGCCATTCGGCGCGCATTGGCCACCAGTCGTAGAGATAGATCTCGAGCGGTCGCCACATCGCGACCCAGCCGGCGATGATCAGGCCTTCGCGCGTGATGTCTTTGAACGGGCCGTAGACAAACTGCTCCGCGAGGCCGCTCAGGAAGAGACAGGTGGCGAGGAAAACCAAGCCGATGATGAGGCTGGCATGGCCGCGGCGGAGCAGCAGGCGAAACTCGCGGAGCTTGATCTCGGCCCGGTTGGCAAAGTAATGGCGGACCGCATGCTCGGTGTTGGCGGCCTTGTCGGACTCGGGCGGGGTGGTCAGGTGGACCACCAGCTCAAAATTCTGGTCGCGCGGAAACTCCCGAGCCCAGCTCACGATGAATTCCTCGGCATCGTGGTCGAGGTCGCGATCGAGGAAGGGGGAGGGATCCATCGAATTGAAGAGCTGGGCCAGCTCGCGCAGCTTCAGATGGATCCGGGCGGGATGATGCGCGTTAGTCATGGGACGCGCTGCCAGCATGGGTGACTCGACCAAGGGATGTCGACAGAGACAGGGAAGGGGGCTGGGACGGACTACGGCCCACAGACTGCTCCGGCCAATCTCGCGTGATCGGACATCGGGTCGGCGCAGCGAGTCCTAGCGTGGCCGGAGGTCAGGAGCGGAATTTTTTCGAAGGGACTGCGTCCGGCGGCTGGCTCACAGGGAAACTGCTTGCCACCCCCATTGGTGCGTGGAAGCTCCCTGCGACTACCACCGTCAGCACACCAAGCAACCTCGCGGACACCTGAGTCCGCTTTTTGGATTACATGGACGACAACGCCCCCAAGGAGAATCCGCCGCCGGATTTCAACAAACTCGACCTCACTCAACTGCAAGGTTTCAGTTTCGGCACGCAATGGTCGCAGGAGAAGCCCTCCGCACCTGATCAGCGTGACCGGGGTGAACACGGAGGTGATCGGCCGCGGCGTGAGGATCGTCGCGATAGCGGTGGACCGGATCGACGCGATCGGCGCGGTATACGCCGGCCGGCCGGCCCCGGTTCGGGCGAAGGCGGCGGTCCGGCTCCAGCAGGTGGCGCGCCGGATCGGCGGGAGCAGGGCGGCGGAGGTTACCAGCGCCGCGAGGGCGGCGAAGCC
>CAINHV010000237.1 GCA_903848965.1 uncultured Opitutia bacterium
CTTCGTCACCGGCCTCGTGGTCTTCTCGCAGCACTTCTTCGAGATGCTGGAGGCGTGGGTGGGCCCGGACTGGCTGTTCCCGCACGGGCTGGAACTCGTCTTCTGGGCCGGTCTGGTCCTGATGATTCTCGCGCCGCTGGTGGCGATCTGGCGCAACCTCTCGGCGATGGCGATGGTGTACGCGGAGATTTCGACCCAAGGTCAGGAGAACGCGAAGCGGCTCCGCCCGCTGATCGAGGCAGGGATCAAGATCGGCTTCGGGGGCATGCTGTATCTCTGGCTCGCGACGATCCTGCCGGCGGAGGGGACCGCGAAGTGGCTGCTCGTCACGAGCGCGCTCCTCGCGGTGGCGGCGCTGCTGTTGCTGCGGCGGAAACTGATTTACTGGCACAGCGAGATGGAGGTGGAGATCCTGAGCGTGATCGAAACCGCCGATCAGAAGATGACGGCGACGACAGCGCCGTGGCTCCAGCCGCACGGCGAGTGGAACCTGCACATGGTCGACTGCACACTGCCCGACCTGGCCGATTGCCAGGGCAAGCGAATCTCCGAGCTGGATTTGCGGGCGCGGTTTGGCTGTTCCGTGGTGGGGATCGAGCGCCAGGGTTACATGATCACCCTGCCGCCGCCGGACTCCGTCTTTTATCCCCGGGACCGCGTGCTACTCCTCGGCACGGCGGAGCAGGTGAAGGCCGGCCAGCGATTCCTCACCGCGGTGTCCGGGGCGCCGGCGAACGACTCCATTTTTGAAGATGTCCGGATGGAGGCGCTGACGGTTCCGGCCTGGAGCCGCGCTTCCGGGCGCACGCTGCTCGAGCTTTCGCCGGCCAAGAACCACGGGGTGCAGGTGGCGGGTTTGCGCCGCGGCGGACTGCGCATCCTGAATCCGAATGCGCAGGAGTCGTTGCGCGGCGAGGACGAGATCCTCGTGCTGGGCACGCCCGTCGAGATCGCCGGGTTCAAGGAGTGGCTGCGCGAACGACCGGAGGAAGTGCGGGATTTCCAAGCGGATTGAGACGGTGGGGCGGTAAGGCTGCAGCCGAAGTGGTAGCAACGAGCGGCCCGCGAGTCGATGGGGTGGAGGTCGACTCGCGGGCGCTCGTCGCTACCAATTGCCTTCCTCAGCGGCTTCAGACCCAGGGCGCAGCAAGACTGCACCCCTGCGGACTGAGAGTCCGACGACTCCCGGTCGTCCGCGCCGCGAAGCGGGCACAAAAAAGCGCGCCCGAAAAAGAGGCGCGCTGGAAAACAGGGGCCGAATCGGCCGCGGGTCAGTTCACGCCGTGTGGCGTCTTGGCGGGCGGAGGGGTCACCTCAGCCGGCGCGGCAGGCAGGGATGATTTCTTGGCCTCTTCGGCTTTGTCTTCCTCGGACATTTCCTTGGAAGCCTTCTTGAACTCCTTGACCGACTGACCGAGACCCTTCGCGAGCGACGGAAGCTTCGAACCTCCAAAGAGGACCAGGAGGATAATCAGGATTACGATTAGCTCCGGGGCGCCGAGGCCGAACATGCCGGCGGCGAAATGGGCGGGGAGAGAGGTCATGGTGGGGTCAACGTAGGCCGCATGCCGGGCCTGTAAAGAGGGAAAGCGGACGGCCCACGGCAACCCCGGTGCGCGGCGGCAGTTTGGCGCCGCCGCGCGGAAAAC
>CAINHV010000238.1 GCA_903848965.1 uncultured Opitutia bacterium
CCACTTTGGGGTGTCGAGCGTGCTGGAGATCGAGCAGTACAATATTCTCGGGGCCACAAAGCTCGCGATGCGCCGCGCACTGGAGGCGATTTACCCGCCCGAGGCGTTCGCGCCGGAGCGGCCGGAGCCGGACTTGTTTTCGAGTCTCGAGGTTCGGGCCGCCTTCCATCCGGCCGTCTCCGCCCGTGTCATCGTGGACGGACTGCCGTTGCGCGGCTTTCCCTATCCCCACACCGCCTTCGTCCACGGTGATGCACGATCGCTGTGCATCGCCATGGCCTCGATCATCGCGAAGGTCACGCGCGACCGGATGATGGGCGAACTCGACCTCGCGTTTCCCGGCTACGGCTTCGCCCGGCACAAGGGGTATGGAACCGAGGAGCACCGGGAGGCAGTCCTGCGGATCGGTCGCTGCCCGGAGCACCGGGAAATGTTCCTGCGCAAGCTGCTCGCGCTGCGGGTGGACCCGGCGCAGATGGACTTCCTCTCCGCCACCGATTGAACCGGCGGCGCGGAATTGCGGGTTGCGGATTGGCCGTCGGGGGTTAGCAAACCGTGCTTGGTCCCGGCTGACCGTCGGTCCCGACCACTCCCTTCGCTTTGTCCATGGCTGCCAAGAAACATTCGTCCCTCGACCGCGTCCTGGGCCGGCTGGACACGCTCGACTCCGTCAACCTCGCCAACCTCGTGCAGCGGCTCGCGCGGGAACGCGGGCTTTTCGAGGAGATCTTCAACACGCTGCAGGAGGGAATCCTTGTGGTCCGCGAGGACGGCGCGATCGAATACGCCAATAGCTCCGCGCACCAGCTGATCGCGCTCGGGTCCGACGATCTGGTCGGCCAGACCCTCTGGCGGCTCGTGCCCGGGCTCCACTCCTCGCTGAGCGGCGCACTCGAGGACCGGTCGGCGTCGACGGCGGCGCCCGTGATTACGCGGGAGTTCGAGCTGACCTATCCGGAGCCGCGGATCCTCCGCCTCTACATGGTGCCGTTCCGCGTCAGCGGGGCCGCCCCGACGCGACGGTTTGCGGTCATCCTGTCCGACGTGACGAAGGAGCGGCAGTCAACTGAGGCGCGAATTGAAACCGAGCGCACGTCGTCGATCCTGCTGCTCGCCGCCGGCGTGGCGCACGAGCTCGGCAATCCCCTCAACTCGCTCACGATTCACCTGCAGTTGATCGAGCGAAAGTTGAAGCGACTGAAAGGAGCGAAGGATGCCGCGTCCCTGGAAGAATCGGTGCGGGTGTGCCGCGACGAGGTTTCCCGGCTCGACGGGATTATCAGCAATTTTCTCGAGGCCATTCGTCCCCGGCCGCCCGATCTCGCCGAGACGGATCTCGCCGAGGTGCTCGACGACGTGCTGCGCTTCCAACACCGCGAGTTTGCCGACCGCGGAATTTCCGTCGACGTGGAGGCGGCCCAGTGGCCCCGCGTGATGGCCGACCGCAATCAGATCAAGCAGGTGTTTTTCAACGTCACGAAGAACGCGATGGAGGCGATGAAGCCCGGCGGCATCCTCAAGATTCGGGCCCGGGCGGATGACGACTCGCTGTTCCTGCTCTTCGGGGACACCGGCAGCGGCATCAAGCAGGAGGACCTGACCCGGTTGTTCCAGCCCTACCATACCACCAAGACCGGTGGCCACGGCCTCGGGCTGATGATTGCGCGACAAATCATGCGCGAACATGGCGGGCAGATCGGCTTGGACAGCAAGGAAGGCGTCGGGACGATCGTGACGCTCCAGTTTCCGCGCAAGGACCGCCGCGTGCGGATGCTGCAAAATTAAGCCATGGGGTTAGCGGATGCCCGCCGCGACGTCGC
>CAINHV010000239.1 GCA_903848965.1 uncultured Opitutia bacterium
ACGGGTCTCCCGACCCGTGCCGATCGAAACGAAAGCCCGACCGACTTTCACGGGGCGGAGACCCGTGCCACTCCCAAACCCGGAACGGCGTAGCCACGAGCGCCCGCGAGTGGATGCCCTCAACTCGGTGGTGCAACTGCCTTGGATTGCTCCGCTTTCCCGTCGCTCCGCGTCAATTTCCCGGGGTTTGGACAGCATGGTCAGGATTCAGTCCGGAGCCCGAGCTCTGTGCACTTCGTGCCTTCGTGGTTAAAACCCGGATTGGCGGCCAGGTTTGTTTTCGCGCCTTTTGAGCCTTTTTGCGGCCAAAGTCTGCTTCTGCCGGATCGCTCATTTCCCGGGAAATTCTTTGCAGGGCCGAGCTCCGTCGCGGTCGGTTGATTGAACGATCTACGAGCGGCCTCGGCGGAGCTCGGCCCTTCACTGTGGTTGCGGCACCTCTTCGCGGCTAATCACGTCGCGGCTTCGGGATCGCGACCGGGCCGGATCAACAGCACGACGACCACGGACAGCAGTGCGATCCCCGCGAACACCCCGAAGATCAGGTTGAGCGGCACGTGACGATCACGGAGGAAGCCGAAGCCCCAGTCGCCGAAGCCGCCGAAGCTGATGCTGATCATGTTCATGACCCCGTAGCCGGTGGCCCGCCATTCGGGCCGCACGATCTGGCAGAGGATCGGCATGTTGTTGCAGTCGAATAAGCCCCAGCCGAACCCGAAGATGGTCAGGCCCGCGATGGCGATGGCCAGCGTGCTGGCGTGGCCGACGCTGAACAGCGCCGGCAGGAACAGGCTCATGCCGATCGCACTCGTGAAGATCCGGCCGCGCGGCGAGGTGCGCACCCAGCGATCCGCCAATGCGCCACCGATCACCGCGCCGATCAGCGAGGCAATTTGCACATACAAGATCGCGCTCACGCCGGCCTTGCCCTGCCCGAGGTTGAATTTCTCGCGCAGGATCTCGGGCATCCAGTCGCGCACCACCCAGCCGGCGATTGCCGGCAACGTGAAGTAGAGAACGAGGAGCAGGAAATTCCGGTTCGTGAGCAGCCCCCGGAACACGCCCCCGGTCGGTGCCGCAACGTGGGCGGCCGAAACCGATCGCGGTGGATCACGCAACAAGGCCACCAAGGGGATGGCATAGACGACCCCGATCATTCCGCACGTGGAAAACGCCCAGCTCCAGCCGTGGTCGGGCGAGTCCGCGACATAACCCGTGAAACCGCCGAGCATCTGACCGAGATAAATGCCCATCTGGTGCGCGCCCACGGCTCGCGAACGCGTGGCCGACGGATGGTAGTCGGTGATCATCGCCAGCGCCGCCGGGATGTAGAAGGCCTCGCTGATGCCCATCAGCGCCCGCACCGCGATGAGCTCGTTGAGCGAGCCGACATGACCCGTCCACCAGGTGACAATCGACCAGACAAACAGACTCAGCGTGATCACCCACCGCCGGCTGAAACGATCCGCGACATAGCCGGCGAACGGACTGAGGATCGCGTAGGTCCACTTGAAACAGCCAAGCACGAGGCCCCAGTCCGCGCGGTTCGCGATGCTCGGAATGTCGGCAACCATCGAGGCCTTCATCGTGCCGAGCATCTGCCGGTCGAGGTAGTTCAACACCGCGACGGGAAAAAGCAGCGCCACGACGAACCAGGCGTAACGCACCCCGGGGGAGCCGATAAACGACCGTGGCGTCGCGGACGGCGTCATGGGTTCAGGGTGCTCCGCATCACCGCAGCTTCGCGCGAAGTTCGCGTCCGATGCCAGCGCAGATTTTGCGAACGCCTCCGGAGTCGAATTTGGAATAGGAAGACCGGGAAGGTCGGAAAACCCGGTGAACTCCTCCCCGAACTCCCCGGCCTTCCGGTTCAAAATCCGCGGTTTGGGTCCTGGATTCCTCGCTTCAGGCTCCTTCCGGATTGGTCATCGAGCCATGGACCCCCTGCGTCCAGATTCCACCCGCCCACTTTGCCCTGCCTTTCCCGGGTCGGGCCGTTAGCGTGCCCCGTCACTTTTGTACCTTCCCCCGTGAACTACCTGACCGAAATCCTCATCATCTTTGTCCTGCTGCTCGCCAATGGGGTGTTCGCGATGGCCGAGATCGCCGTCGTTTCCTCCCGCAAGGCCCGCCTCAAGGCGCTCGCCGCCGGGGGCTCCCCCAAGGCCCAGGCCGCCCTCGCCCTCGCCCAGGAACCGACCCGCTTCCTGTCCACCGTCCAGATCGGCATCACGCTCGTGGGCATCATGGCCGGCGCGTTCGGCGCTCGGAGGCGGTGATGTTGCTGGAGCTGGGACTGATAAAGAAATCGGCGGCGCCGCGGGTGGGAGTGCCGAGCGGATCGAAGCCGTTGACGACCCGGTAGTCGGGGCGCTTGGCGTCGGGCCGGTCGTAGGCCCATTGCAGACCGTTGCGGTCGAAACGGACGGAATCGTTGTCGTCGTCCTTGGTCGTGCCGGAGCGCACGAGATTCCACTTGAGGTCGCCGTCACCGACCCCGTGCTGGCCGCCGATGTCGAGCGTGAGGAGCTCGATGTTGCGCTCGACCAACGTCTGGCGGTAACCGGCGGAACCGCGGCCGTTGCCATTGGGCAACAGGGAGGTGCGGGCGGACTCGTAGTTCATCGACTCGTAGGTGCGGTAGGCGCCGCGACCGGGGGCAGTGACGACCGCCCTGCCGAGCGTGCCGGTGTAAACCGTGCCGACCGCGGCACCCGCCGGCGGGGCGGAGGCCGTGCGACCGTGCTGGTTGTCCATGATCTTGTGGTAGCGGCGGTCGTTCTCGTCGCGGACCTCGTAGTTGTAGACCGAGCGGAAGTAGACCGTGGAGCGGTCGCCGAGCTTGTAGTCGAGGCCGGTCGCGAAACCGTAGCGGTCGCGCTCGATCAGATAGGTGTTATACTCGGTGTCCTCGTGGGCGAAGACGGGACGGCCGCCCGTGGGCAGATTCAGATATTTATTGAACTCCAGCTGCGGGACGAGCGGCAGTGAATCGTAGTCGATGTTGTCGAAACCCTCGTCGCCCTTGAAGTAGCTCACGTCCAGGCGGACGCCAAGTTTGCGGTCCAGGAGCAGGTCGCTGTAGCCGAGGGCGAAGTTGGGGACCCATTTCTTGCGCAGGCCGATGTAGTCCATGCCGGCGTTGAGGTCGAAGGAGCGGCCGCCCTCGCGGTCGAGGGCAGACTTCGTCACGAGATTCACGATCCCGCCGACGGAGTCACCGTCCATGTCGGGCGTGGGTGCCTTGACGATCTCGATGTTCGTGATCGCGTTGGCCGGGAGATCGTCGAGCGCGAAGGCGCGCGCGGTCTCGCCGTAAACCGTGCCCTGGCCGGTGCCGGAGGTCGGGAGGCGGGCGCCGTTGAGCTGCACGGAATTCAGCGAGCCGTCGAAGCCGCGGATATTCACGTAGCGGGGAATCTCGGTGCCGCCGTCGGAGTTGGCGGAGATGCCGGGAATGCGCTGCAGGGCCCGGGCGACGTTGTTGTCGGTCATCTCGCCGAAGAGTTCCTCAGAGGTGACGTTGACCATCGACTCGGCGGTGCGCTGGATGTTGACCGCACGGGCCTGGCCGAGCACGGCGGCCTCGACCTTGAAGGCGTCGAGCTGCACGACGTCGCTGCCGAGGGCGATGTTCACCTCGACGGGGCGGCCGGCAACGATCTCGACCGAGACGCGCTTGGCCTCGAGTCCGAAGTAGGTGACTTCGACATCGTGGCGCCCGGGCGGCAGGCCGACGAGGTCGAAGGAGCCGTCGCGCTGCGTGTCGGCCCGGAATTCGGAGCCGACAACGCGCACGATGGCGCCTTGGAGAGACTGACCGGTGGAGGCACTGCTGACGCGGCCGCTCAAGGCGCCGGAGACGCTTTGGGCAGCCGCGGTGGCAACGGCGGAGGCGACGACCGCCCACAGCGCGAAGCGGCGCAGATGGGCGATGAGACACGGTTTGTAGTTCATGAGACCTTGGTGGTTTCCTAGTTTTTTCCTGAAGTGCGGGAATGCCGCGTGGAAATCGCAGGCTAGGAAGTGGCGGTTAAGGTCAGATGAAGACGCGGTGAAGGTTCCGCCGCCGCCGCCGCC
>CAINHV010000240.1 GCA_903848965.1 uncultured Opitutia bacterium
CGATCAGCGGGGTGACGCGGGAGATCGACTATCGCTACTGCATCGAGAACGCCCTCGGGTTCTGGCATGTGTCCGTGTTTGAAAGCGCGCCCGGACGAATCGACGGCTTCCTGGCTTCATCGCGGCACGCGGCCGTGAACATGCTCGGACCTGGCGTGTGCCGGACGGATGATCAGGCCATCGCGCTGATTCGCCGGGAACTGGATGTGAACCGCGGGCGCTCGCCGGTCGTCCTGGTGCCGGTGGAACGGGCCGCGATTGTCCGGCAGCTCTATGCGTGGGGTGCGAGGAACTGCGAACTGCACTTCTGCCAGGTGCGCGGTGAGTTCCAGCCGTTCGCCGGAGTCAATTTTCCTACATTCATTCTGGAGACTGCGTGAGCCAACCGTGCCGTTGATGGAGGGCGGTCGCTTGTCGACGGGCCCGTTTTACCTCGTGAATTTGGGGCCTGCCGCCGAGCGGCAGCCCTCCGCCAAAAAGTTGGCCTGGGTTGCTGTTGGATTATCGGCCACTACGTGCTTGCCCCCGGTTGGGGCGGCCCTGCCCGTGAGGGCAGGACCTTCTTCATTGCTCCGCGCAATGCCGTCCCGCGGCTGACGTCGCGAGTTACAAAGCCCTTCGGAGCCGGCCTTCGCCCCGGTTGACGCGGACCCCAGACCCGGGCCAAGTGTCGGCGCATGAAACTGCCTGAAGCCGAATTGTCGTTCCTCCGCGATCTGCTCAAAGCCTCGCGGCAGAAGCAGCATCATGTCCGGTGGGTGGATCGAGACGGCAGCGAGCGGGTCACCGTGCTGGCCCCGGCGGAGAACGTCCGGCTCGCCAAGCTCGCCCAGCAGCTCGGAGTCGCGAAGCCCGAGGTGTTGCGGCAGGCGGCCCACATCGCGGTTCCTCGGTGATCGGAGGGCGGACGACGCCGGGCCGGGCGCTGAATGACGAGGGGGCAGTTTTTGCCGTTGAGCGGAACCGCTTGGCCGTCCTTACTGTCCGGCCATGCTCGTTCACACCGTCTATTTCTGGTTGAAGCCTGAACTCACCCCGGCGCAGCGCGCCGCGTTTCGCAGTGGCGTCGAAACGCTCGCGAACATCAAAGCCGTGGAGAAAACCTACATCGGCAAGCCCGCTGCCACTGGGAAGCGCCCGATCATCGACGACTCGTACGACATCGGACTGACGGTGATCTGCCAGGACACCGCGGCGGAGAAGGCGTACCAGATCGATCCCATCCACCTCGCGTTCGTGGCCAACTTCAAGGCGTTCTGGAACCGCGTGCAGATTTACGACGCGGATTGATCGGGTTATTCCGCAGTCGGAGAGCGTGATATTTGGGCCTGCCGGCTAGCGGCAGCCCTGCACCGATCGGGGTCAGCGCGCGCCGTGGACGCGACGCCAACCGCATGGGTCTGGTCAGGCCTGGCGCCCGACCACGAAGGGCGCGAAGAAGCCCGTCTGGGTCGGCGGAAAGCGCCCCTTGATCCTGATCCCGTCGTCGGTGTGTTCCTGCTCGTGGATGTGCCCGTGTTCGTGCAACCGCGCGATCACGTCGTAGCGATCAGGCGGGATCAGAAGCTCGGTTGCGCCCACGGTGTCAGCGGCCAGTTCCAGGCAGCGGGTTGCCAGGTCCGGCATTCCCGCACCCGTCCGGGCACTGAGGAACAAGCCATCCGGAACGAGCTGCCGAGCGCGCTGGAGCAGCGCCGGCGTGGCGGCATCGATTTTGTTGAAGACCGTAATGATGGTCTTGTCGACCGCCCCAAGCTCCGCGAGAACCTCTAGGGTCGTGGCATGATGCTGTTCGAAGTTGGGATTCGCCGTGTCGATCACGTGAATCAGGAAGTCGGCGACCACCACCTCCTCGAGGGTGGCTTTGAATGCCTCGACGAGGCCGTGGGGCAGACGCCGGATGAAGCCGACGGTGTCGGTGACCAGCAGCTTCTGGTTTCCGCGCAGGATGAGTTGCCGCGTGGTGGGATCGAGCGTGGCAAACAGCTTGTTGGCGGCCACGACCTCCGAACCGGTGAGGATATTGAGGAGGGTCGACTTGCCGGCGTTGGTATAGCCGACGATGGCGCAGGTGGGCACCGGCACGCGCTGCCGCTTGCGCCGCTGGACGTCGCGCTGTTGGACGACGTCCTCGAGTTCGCTCTTCAGGTGCGCGATGCGATCGCGGACGATCCGCCGATCCTGTTCGAGCTGGGTCTCGCCTTCGCCGCCCATGGCGCCCTTGCCGCGCTGCCGGGAAAGGTGGGTCCACGCCCGTGTCAACCGGGGCAGGGAATATTCCATGCGCGCCAGCGCGACCTGCAGGATCGCCTCCCGGGTGTGGGCCCGATCGGCAAAAATTTCGAGAATCACCTCCTGGCGATCGATCACGGCGAGGCCGGACATCTCCTCCCAATTGCGCTGCTGCGCGGGCGAGAGGGCCTCGTCAAAAACGATGACATCGGCGCCGTCGGCCTTGGCCTGATCGACCAGTTCCTGGGCCTTGCCGCTGCCGAGCAGGAGGGCCGGGGTGGGGCGCCGGAGGTTGACCAGCGTCGCGTGGGTCACCCGCAGGCGAATGTTCTCCACCAATTCCTGCAGCTCGAGGAGCAACTCGGCGCCCTCGCCCGGGGCCATGCGATCGGTCTGGATGCCAACGAGGAAGGCGCGCTCGAGATTCGTCGGTTTGTCGGTGAGAAAATCAGCCATCAGGGATGGGGCAGGCAATCGGGTGGGGCACCGGTGTCAAACCGGTCGCGTCGGATGGATCTCCGTTCCGGACCCTGTCCCACCAGGCAACCGGCGACCGATCAGGGATCGCATGATAGACTGGCAGGAGGGCCCAAGTCCCTGCCCTGCCGGGCAGGGCTACTCGAAAGTGGTAGCCCGCTGCGTGAGCAGCGGGACGTTTACCTGCCCTTTCCGTCAGGCTATCAGGCGGGCCTTAATAGGCCCGCCCATCGGAGCACACGTCAGCGCGTGAGGAAGGGATTATGCTGCTTTTCCTGGCCGAGGGTCGTGATGGGTCCGTGACCACAGGCGAGCACCGTGTCGCGCGGGAGCGTGAGCAGCTTCTCCTTGTTGTGGCGGAACTGCTCCGCGAAGTGGGTCGCGCTGCCACCCATCGAGCTGGCGAAGATGGCATCGCCGACAATCGCCAGCGGCCAGCTCAAGCCGGTGACATAGAAACTCGTCATGCCGGGTGAGTGACCGTTGGTGTACAGCGTCTTGATCGCGATGGCGCCAATATGGAAATGGGCGTTCTCCTTGAAGGTCTTGGCGCCGGCAAACGGGGCGGGTTCCAATTCGCTGGCCCACACCTCCGCCTTGGTCTCCGCCGCCAGTCGCGGCAGGTCCGCCACGTGATCCTCATGCGTATGGGTGAGGAAAATGTACCGCAGCGCCAGTCCCTCGCTGTGGATCAAATCGAGCATGGGCTCGGCGGTCGCACCCGTGTCAAAGGCGGCGGCGATGCCGGCGCGGGCGTCCCAGACGAGGTAGCTGTTCACCGTCATGTCCTCATGCTTCGTATTGAACGCGGCGAAGCCCTTGGGGAAAATCGGCTGCTGCGGATACCAGCGCTTGTAGGCGAGGGCCTCGAGCGCGTCGGGCGAAAGCCGCAGGTGGCGGGCGATGCGCCGCAGCACCGCATCGTTGCGAAAGCCCTGCTTCACGGCCGCCAGATCGGCCAGCGAG
>CAINHV010000241.1 GCA_903848965.1 uncultured Opitutia bacterium
GGTCACGAAGAGCAGGGCGGAGTCACGGGTCCACGTCTGAATCGGCGTGCTGGTGTCGGCGGCGAAGCGGGCCAACTCGATCGAGGTGACGTCCCGCAGCTCCGGCTCGGCGAACACGAAGGTGAACTGATAGCGCGGAGTCGTGGCACCGGACGCCTCGCGTGCGCGGACGGTGTTCAAGGGCGCGATCCGCCGGCCTTTGCGGACCCAGAATTCGTACGTCTCGATCGTGAAGGCTGGTTCGTAGTTGGCGTGCAGCCAGACCGTCAGGGGTGATTCCGTGGCGATGCCTTGGGCGCGGAGAAAATCGTAGATGTTGCGCTGCAGGATCACGCAGGAGCGCGGCGACGCGGCGAGTTTCTCCCGGATCGCCTCCTGTTGCGCGGGCGAGAGCAGGGTGAACCAGTGGGTGGCGTTGAAGGTGGTCGGCGGCGGCACGTCCGTCCAGAGATGGAAACTGTGCAGGCCGGGCAGGCTGAACAGCACGTCGGCATGGGCACTGGCGTTGCGCGCGAGGAGCCGCAGCATCGTGGTGAAGCTTTCCGGCAGCCGTAGCGACGCCGCGCCCGGCAGCCGCAGCGTGTCGGACTGGCGAATCTGGGTCACACCACCCCAGGCGTAATCCACACTGTGCACGGCCGTGGCGAGGATCACCGCGGCGCTGCCGGCCGTGAGCGCCCCGCGTGGCACCTTCGGAAACGAGGCGAGGAGCACCCGCCCAGCGCCCGGCGCGGCGATCGCGGCCAGGGGGATCCAGAGAAACGTGCCCCAGCTCACCTGGCTGCCGGCGACCGGAAACGCGTGCAGGACCTGAAGCGCGACCAGCAGGGCGAGCCACGCCCGGATCGGCTGGTGGGCGCTCTCGCCCTCGAGCGGATAGACAAAAAGCCAGACTGCGGCCAGGCCGTAGGAGAGGGCGAAGGCGTGGCTGTTGAACGGCCAGTCAAGGCCCCACGCCGTGAAGAACAGCAGGGTCGCGATCAGCCGGCCCACGGCGACGATGAGGGGAGCGCGTGCCGGAGGGCGGAGGACGAACCACGCCGCGAGCGCGAGTCCGATCCACGCGAAGGCGAGCGCCCCTGGTCGCCAATTGATCGCTGCACTGTACGCCTGCGGATGCCGGAGCGGCCCCAGGAGCACGCCTTCCAGGAGACCGGCCGGGGACGTGCCCTGGACCAGGATGCCGAGGCCGATCAACGAACCGGTGATCAAAGCCGCGATGATTGCGATGCCGGCATCACTCCACCGCGTGATGGCGGATCGGCCGCGCGCGACCGCCAGCACGGTCGCCACGCCGCCCATCGCCGCCAGCAGCGCGAACGTTCGAACCCACGCCTGATCCAGTTGCGCCCGCATGAGCCCGCACGGCAGCAGCACCATGCCTGAACCGACGAGTAGGGCGCGCCAGCGCGGGCCGATCCGCGACTCGTCGAGATGCAGTCCCCACCAGGCGGCCGCGGCGGCGAAGAGGAAGATGCCGACATTGATCTTTGTGAGGATCAACGCCGCCCCGGCCACGGCGGTCACCAGCGCGAGGCGTCGCGGCTGATCGATCCAGCGAGAGGCAAACCACGCCACCGCGGCGACGGTCAGGGTGATCAACCCGCCGGGGTGCGACGGCTCGCTGACCATCGGCCAGAGATGGATGAAGATCCCGCCAAGCGTGAACGCGGTGGCCGCGGTCGAGCGAGTTGCGCGCCATACGGTGGCGGCGCCAAAGCCCGTGGCTGCCGCCCAGCAAAGCAACGTCAGCACCCGCCCACCGATGTTGTCGAAGGGCAGCCCGAGCGCGTGCAAGCCCTGGTTAAAGAGAAAGAAGAAGGGCCCGTATTGGCTGTAGACCCGCTCGTAGAGGCCGCCGACCGACACGAACTCGTGCAACGAAAAGAGCACGTAGCCCTCGTCGTCGTACATCATGAACGTCGAGAAAAGCCGGCTCACCCCGCCGACGGCGAGGACTGCACCCAGCAGCGCGATCGGCAGCCAGGGCCGCGATTTCATCGCCGGGCCACGGTGCGGCGCTTCACCACGTACAACGGCCGCTGCTTCACTTCGTCGTACATCCGGCCCAGGTACTCGCCGAGGACGCCGATGCCGATCAGTTGGATGCCGCCGAGAAAGAGCACGAGGGTGGCAATCGTGGTGAAGCCGGTGAACGCGATTTCCACGCCGAGCAGCCGGCGGACGATGAAGAACAGCCCGATGGCGAAGCCCATTAAGGCGACGAACAGGCCCGCATACGTCAGCATCCGTAGCGGCAGGTGGGAAAAGCTAAAGACGCCGTCCAGGGCATAGCGGATGAGACGACGAAAGGTTTGCTGGGGCTGGCCGGCCGCGCGCTCCTGGCGATCGTAGAACACCGCCGCGCTGGGAAATCCGATCCACGCCCGCAGGCCTGGGAAAAAGCGATGCCGCTCCGGCAGTTGATGATAGGCCTCCAGGGCGTCCCGGCCGAGTAGCCCGAACGTGCCGGTGTTGGGCTCGATCGGGAAATCGGAGAGCCGGCGAAAAACGGCGTGAAACAAATCGAAGCCCAGCCGGCGCAAGCCCGTTTCCGCGCGGGAGCGACGGGTCGCGCGGACCACCTCCGCGCCGCCCTGCCAGGCGGTGACGAACTCGGGAATCACCTCCGGAGGATCCTGCAGATCGGCGTCCATTGTGACGACGGCATCGGCCTTCGCCGCGTGGACCAGCCCGGCGGCCAGCGCGCTTTGGAAGCCGAAATTACGCGACAACTCGATGATTTCGAAACGCGGGTCACGGGCCGCCTGCGCGTGGAGCAGGGCTACAGATTGATCCCGGCTGCCATCGTCGACCAGCACTGCCCGCCATTCACACCCATGCCCGGCATCGAAGAGCGCGGTGAGCCGCGCACACAATTCGGGTAGGACGGCTTGTTCGTTAAAAACGGGGATGACGATGGCGATAACCGGCGCGGGCATAGGCTGAACCGCGCGGCATTGACCGCGCCTCGCCACCATAGGAGCCGCCCGAGACAGGGCGAGCACAAGTACGGCCCGCCGCGTGAAAACGACGCGAAAACAGGCCGGTGTCGGCCGGGCGATTGCGGGCGGCCGGCCTAGCGTGATCGGGCAGTCGCGCGGGTCCGCAGCACGACGAGCGCGAGCGCCGCGGCCAGCACGGCGACGATGAGCACTGGCGGCGCGTTGAGCCGGACCGAAAAGGTGTCGAGATCGTTTTGGGCGAGGGCGAAGGTGTTGCCGGCGGTGACCGCGTTGTAGCTCGTGACGACGTCACGGACGTCGCGGCCCGGCGTAAGCCAGCGATCGAGCGCGAAGTTCTGGACCGCGAAGTGCAGGGCGATGCCGAGAACGAAATCGACCGTCGCGCCCGCCACCAGTACGAGCCGCCAGCCCCGTTCCAGATCAGTCCATCGCGCCGCGAGGAACGCCAACCCCAGCAGGACGAGCGGTTGCAGACAGATGTGGACGAGGCCCCAGGTGTCGCGGGCGCCGTGGGTGGCGACGCCGAGCAGAACCACGATGACGACGAAGCCTGCCCAGAATCGGCGTGCCACGGTCGTCGTCGTCGGGCCGGCCCGCCAGCATTCCCGCAGGATCACGAACCACGCGACACTTCCAAAGGCGAGTGGCAGGTTGAGCTGGTAGGCCTGGAAGAACCAATCGTGCCACCAGCCCCAGGGGCTGCGCTGCGCAATCAAGGAGGTGTCGAGCGGACGCAGGAAGTGCGGCACGAGGGTGTCGCGAAGGTTGAGCAACACCCGCCAGAGTTGCGCAGCCGGGGAGGAGTCCAGCGCCGTGACACTCGTGTTGCTGAGGAGGGTTCCGCCGCTGCCGAAGGTACGCAGTGACCACGCGAACCACGTCGCGAGCACCGCGCCACCAACGAGCACGGCGAGGCCCGTCTCCCGCCACCACGCCGACTCCCGCCGCCGCCGCCACCCGAGCGAGATCCATGCCACGGCCAGGGCGGCGAGATAGGGGCCGGCCGAGAAGTGGGCGAGAAACGCCGCCGCCAGAAAACCGGCACACAGCGGAGTCGCCGACCTGGGCGGTTGCGGGGCATGCGCGCGGAGAAAAAAATACAGGGCCGCGAGCACGAAGAAGGCGGACGGGAGTTTCGTCCAGGCGAAGGTCGCGTTCTGGACGAACAGCGGATTCAGCATGAACAACACGGCCAGGACCGCGAGCAGACGGTTGTCTCCCGCGGAATCGCGCGGGATCGCCGCGCCTTGTCGACGGCGAAAGGCCTGCGCGAGGACGGCCGCCGGCAGGAAGACGAGTCCGGCCAGCAGCGTGCTCAGGAGTTGGTAGTGGGCAAAGTCGACGCGCGTGAGATGGAGGAAGGCGCCGGTCACGACGTTGATGAGCGGTGGACGCGCCGGGACAGGGTAGATGATCAGGAACGTGCGATCGAGCGGCCAGCGCTCGAGGAAGAAGCGGGAACGCTCCCAATGTTCGAACCAGTCGCCGGACCAGCCGCCGCCGGCGTAGGTGCTGACGGTGCCGAGCCAGCCCACGCACCACAGGGTCACGATCAGATAGAGTGCGAAGAGTGTGCGGGTCGCCGGGTCCCGGGCGACGGTGCCGAATTCTCCGAGGTGACTGAAGAGGCCCACCGCCGCGAGGATGGGCAGCAGCCAGAAGGCATCCGCCGGCAACCCGCCGAGGTACACGATCCAGCCGAAGAGAAAAATTCCGAGGACGGACAACCCGGCGCTGGCCAGCATCTGTTCTGGCGGCGACAAGGCCAGCCGGGCTGCCAGCGGCCAGCCGAGACCGAATACCGTGAGCAGGAAGAGCGCGACGCAGACCGGCAGGTCGAGGGACATGGCGGCGGCAGGTTAGAGGTCAGGGGTCCGCGCCGCCCGATCCACGAGGGATCGCATCACCGGAAGAGATTGTACTTCACGATGGCCCACAGGGCGCGGAAACCGTCGCGCCACCCGATCTTTTTCCCCTCGGCGTAGGTCCGGCCGTAATAGCTGATGCCGACCTCATAGATGACGACGCCGAGCTTGGCGACCTTGGCAGTGATCTCCGGTTCGAAGCCGAAGCGGTTCTCCTCGATGGTGATTTTCTGCAGCACCTCGCGGCGGAACATTTTGTAACAGGTCTCCATGTCCGTGAGGTTGAGGTTGGTCGCCATGTTCGAGCACAGGGTCAGGAACTTGTTGCCGATCATGTGCCAGAAATAGACGACGCGGTGGGGCTGTCCGCCTTGGAAGCGGGAGCCGAAGACGACATCCGCGCGGCCGCTCAGGATCGGCTGGAGCAGGTTAAGATACTCCTGCGGATCGTACTCGAGATCGGCATCCTGAATGACGACGACGTCGCCGGTCGCCGCGGCGAAGCCGGTGCGCAGCGCCGCGCCTTTGCCCTGGTTGACCTCGTGATAGATGATCCGATCGACGAGCGGCGCGATTTGGGTGCGCAGGAGATCGCGGGTGCCGTCGCGGGAGCAGTCGTCGACGATGATGATTTCCTTCTCCGCCACCGGCGCGGCCCGCACGCGGTCGACGATCAGGCGGATCGTCTTGGCTTCGTTGTAGCAGGGAATGACGATGGAAAGCTTCATGCAGTCGTGGCGCACCATACGAGCCGCCGGGGAAGCGACGGAAGATTAATTCCGCACAGCTTCGCCGGGGTTTGTCCGGGTCTACGAGCCCGCGGCCCGTCCGGGCGCGCGGTGGGCGAGCACGATGTTGTCGAGGTAGAGGTCCGGATTGCCCGGCAACACCCACGCGAGCAACCCGCCCACGGCATTGACCGGTGCCAGCAGCGCCAGCTGCGCCAGCAGGTTCACCCAGCGGTTGCGGGTGTGCGTGACCTTGAACAGCGCTCCGGACGCCAGCTGCACGACCGCCCGAAAATCCGTACAGGTCTTCCGCTGCTCCGCCACCGCGAACCCACTGCGCTCCAGTAGGGCCCGCAGCCCGAACGACGAATATCTCGCAAAATCCGCCGGCTGCTCGTGCTCATCCCACACGAAGGGTACCGTCAGCAGCAGGGTCCCGCCGGGCCGAAGCACGCGGTGGATCTCGGCGAGAAATTCCTCGGGTGTGAACACGTGTTCCAGCACCTGGGAGCACAGCACCGCATCGAACTGCCGGTCGGGGAACGGCAGCCGCCGGCCATCGTAAAACACCTCGGCCGCCGCCAGTTCGCGCGTCACTGCCGTGTCGATGTCCACCCCCATATAGTTCATGGCGGGCACGAAAGCCCGGTAGGGTTTGCGCCCGCAGCCGACGTCCAGGACCGCCCCCTGTAATCGCGGGAAGAACTCGCTCAGCCCGAGCCACAGTCCGCGCCGCGCGAAATAAAACGGATTCACCAGCCACCCGCAGGGGCCGGGCAGATAGTGCTGCCTCTCGCGCCACGCTTTGATCATGGGACCTGGGAGGCTGGCGGCATCGGCGCGTCTGCCTGCCGCTGAAAATGCAGGCCGTGGTAGGGTACGTTTTCATCCGCCTGGTCGAAGGGCACCAGCCATTCCCCGGCCAGATCATAGTGGGCTTGAAACGCGGCGGCCACTCCCGCGCGGTCGAACAGCCAGCAGGGATAACGTCCGCCGCCGAGTTCGGATGGCGCCGATTGAACGGCCAGCCGGTCACGTCCCCCCGTGACGAACGGCGTGCGATCCACGATCACGTGGGGCGCGCCCCAGGCCGCCACTTCCCGCAGCAAGGCATGCGGGTCCTCCAGATAGGACAGCACACTGGATAAGAGAATGACCTGCGCCGGTCTAGCCTCCTGCGCGGCCGCGAGCGTCGGGTGGAACGTGAGCACCGCATCGCTGAACTCGCGTTGGCCGGCCTCCACCAACTGCGCGCGTTCTATGACCCGCCAGGAGACGCGAAACTCCGCCAGCGCCGTTCGATGCTGCCACCAGGTGCTGCCCAGCCCACCGCCAAAATCAACGACCTCGAGCACGCCACCGCCAGCCCGCGCGACGCGGCGCAGTGCCGCGACCAACGGCTCGTGCCACTGCGGCTCGTGAAACAACATCCCGTCCCGGTCCCACGCGGCCCGCCCCGCCCGCACTTCGCGCGCCGCGCCGATGATGCGAGCTGACTTCTCCGGATCGTCATAGCCTTCGGCCACGGCACAGGCTGCCGCCCAGCTAGGATAATCCCCCTGAAAGACGCGCCGCCCAAAGTATCGGCGCCAGCAGCTCCGCAGGGGCCGGGGCAACCAGCGCCGCCAGGAAACCGTTCGCGATGCAGTCTTGCTAGCAGCGTTCATAAACCGCCGTGATGGCCTGCCCCTTGGGACGCAGGCGTTCGTCCACCAGGCCCCGCGCCAGGATGCCGCCCAGCCCCCGGGAGAATTTTGCGAGGATGCGGTGGCGCAAGGAAACATCGATCGGCGCTGGCGACCGCAGGCCGAGCCATTTTTCCAGCGAGGCCTGCACCAGCGTGTTCGCGTAAAATGGCAGATGCACCGGCTCAAGCGGTTCCTCGATGATCTCGACCAGCCGCAGCGGAAAATACCCGGGCAGTCCAAGCCAAAACCGCCGCGAGAACCAAGCCGTGTGGTGGGGTGGGAAATTCAGCACCAGGTTGCACGCCGCGTTCGCAAAGCAGTCCGCGTTGGGCGTGGAGAAGATGACCCGCCCGCCAGGCCGGCAAACCTCCGTGCAGGCCGCGATGAACGCTCGCTGGTCAGCCACATGCTCGAGGACCTGAAACGCACAGACCATGTCGTGAGGCTCCGGCCGGGATGCCGCGTAGGCTTCCACGCCCTGACGGCGCACGCTCAGTCCACGGGCCTCCGCCATCGCGATGGCTCCGGCCGTGTATTCCAAGCCCAGGTAATTTTCCACCGGATGCCCCTGCGCAAAAGCGCCGCTGCCGCAGCCCACATCCAGGACCCGGTTCCCCGGTCGCAGGAATCGGCGCGCCGTGGCGAATTCGGCCTTGTCCGCCAGGTAGTACCACGCGTGCCCCTGCAGGCCATCGTAGAACTGCTCCGTCCCGATGACACTCGGCACAAAGGAGATGAAGTCGCATCGCGGACAGCGGGCGATCTGCAGGTGGCGCAGATTGCCGAATTCTGCCGCGACCTCCAGCCCCAGCTGCCGGCGATACTGCACCACCAGGTCGGCCACCGGGATCGTATGGATCCGCTGGCGCGCAGAATGACAGATCAGACACGGGGGATCATCCATGGACAGTGCTTGATACTTCGGTGCCAGCCAGTGTCACACTCGTTTCCGACGGCCTGTCTTACCGGCGCAGCCGGCCGCAGAACAAGTGCCGGTTCTCCTCCACCGTCTCTTCGTGCCAGGGTTCGAACTCCCGATGGAAAGCCGCCCGGAACCAGTCCAGCGTATACCACTCCGGCATCGGCGGCGCCCGGCGCCCGTCCCACAATCCGCGCGGCATGAATTCGATGAAGACGTGGTCCCTTGCGAACGCCGCGATGCTGCGCAACACCCGCGCCACCGGCACCTGCTGCGTGAGCAGCAAGTGATGGGTCACCGCCAGGGCGACGGCTGCATCGGACCGGAATCGCGCCACCGGTGATTCGCCAAACGGACTGGTCATCGGGTAAATGAAATCGAGCACGGCGGTGTGCAGTCGGCCGCCTTCCTCCCGCGTACGCGCATGGGCCTGATCCACGGCGCGTTCCTCTGCATCCGTGCAGACCGCCTGCCGTACCACCCCTTGCCGCAACAACTCCGCGGAGAGGCGGCCCTGGTTGCCCGCGAGTTCGATGACCGACGTGGCACCCGATTGCCGCACGAGTTCGACGACCCGGCGCAGCCGCGGGGTGTCGGCAAAGCCTGCATCGCCTTGGTAGCCGCTCCAAAATCCTCCCGCGCCGCGCCGCTGGCGCCGCAGGAGTCGACGTCGTAAACGGCCGAGGCCCGCATTCTGCGCCGGTAACCAGCCGCGGTGCTTGAGCGCGCAGACGAGGCTGCCCGCCGGTGCCGGCAGACGCTGCCGGATCTTTTCGTCCGGCACGCGCGACAAGCCGCGGTAGCGGTGCCAGGCCCGCAACCCGCGCTCGTAACCCGCCGTCCCGCCCAGCCGCAGCCAGGGCCAGCGGTAGAGGCCGTGATCGGCGTGCCCCATCAGTTCGCTCGCCGCCATCAGCCGGCGCGCCATGAACTCACCGCCGTCCGCCCAGATCTGCAGCGGGTATTCGTAGGCGCGAAAGAACTCCTCCCGCGCCACCCACCCGCGTGCTTCGGCCGGGCGCAGCGCCAGGCTGCCCAAGTCCAC
>CAINHV010000242.1 GCA_903848965.1 uncultured Opitutia bacterium
ACGGGTCGGGAGACCCGTGCCACGCGAGCCACTCACGCTCGTGGCCACGGACCGCGGAATCCAGGCGAGCCGAAGTCCGATTGGTGCCGCAAGGGCTGCCGCTCGTCAGCAGGCCCGGATGAGAAGAGGCACGACGACAAGCGCCGCCCTCCATCAAGCGCAACATTCCGGTCGGTGTAACTCTCGGGCCGTCTTTTCCGCTGGCCGCGCGTGGTGAGAATTCGTCAGCTTGTCGATCCGGCATGGCCACCCCGCTGCTCGAACTCCATGAACTCGCCAAATCCTTTGGGGGCGCCCGTGCGCTGCGGGGCGTAGATTTCAGCCTTCAGCCCGGCGAGGTGCATGCGCTGCTGGGCGAGAATGGTGCCGGCAAGAGTACGTTGATCAAGATCGTCACGGGTGCGCATCAGCCGGACCGGGGTTCGATTCGGGTCGCCGGCGTGGTGGTGCCTCCCCTGACCCCGGCGAGTGCGCGCGCCCTTGGCATCGCCTGCATCTACCAGCAGCCGGCACTTTTCCCTGACCTTACCGTGATGGAGAACATCGCGCTCCGGCTCGAGGCCGGACAGCCCATGGCGCGCATCGACTGGGCCGGACGTCGGAGACGGGCCGAGGAGCTGCTCCACCGAATCGGCGCGGAGATCGCGGCCAGCGCGGAGGTACGTTCGCTCTCCATGCCCGAACAGCAACTGGTCGAGATCGCGTGCGCCCTCGGAGTTGGCGCCAGAATCGTGATCATGGACGAACCGACGGCATCGCTGACGCAGAAAGAGCAGCACCTGCTGTTTGCCGTCGTACGCGAACTGCGGCGTTCCGGGGTCGGCGTCATCTATATCTCCCACCGGCTGGAGGAAATCTTTGCCCTCGCGGACCGCGTCACGGTCCTGCGCGACGGCGAAACGGTCGCCACGCATCGGATCGAAGACATCAATGAGACGGCTCTCATCCGGACGATGGTCGGGCGGGGGATGACGCAGATCGATCCTCCCGGCGGCGGCGCTGCGGGCGACATCGCGCTCGAGGTCAAGGGCATCAGCTGCGCCGTCGGCGGCGTGAAGGACGTTAGCTTCGAGGTCCGCTCCGGTGAGATCTTCGGCCTGGCCGGCCTCGTGGGTGCAGGGCGCACCGAGTTGGCCCGCGTGCTGTTCGGACTGACTCCGGCCGACTCGGGCGAAATCCGCCTGCAGGGGCAAATCGTCGATGCGCGCTCGGCGGTGGACGCAGTCGCCGCCGGGATTGCCTATGTGCCGGAGGATCGGCGGCGGCACGGCATCGTGCTGGAGATGCCGATTGCTCACAACATGACGCTCGCCGTGCACCGGCGGCTGTTTCCCCGCGGCTGGCTCCGGCCGCGGGCAGAAGAGTCGCTGGCCCTCGATTTCATTCGTGACCTCGCGGTCAAGTGCACCGGTCCCGAGGCGATCGGCGGCAGCCTATCCGGTGGCAATCAGCAGAAGGTGGCGCTGGCCCGCTGGCTCGCGACCAAGCCGAGGCTCCTGATCCTCGACGAGCCAACACAGGGCGTGGATGTCGGCGCAAAAGCCGAAATTCATCGAATCATCCGCGGACTGGCCGAGTCGGGTCTCGCGGTGATCCTGATCTCCAGCGACCTCCCGGAAATTCTGGGAATGAGCGATCGGATCGGAGTGATGCGCGCGGGTCGGCTGACCGCGGTGCTGCCCGGCCGCAGCGAAGCCCACACGGTGCTCGCCGCCGCGCTGGGCCAGGAACAGGGCGCCGCATGAACCGGTACGCGCGCGAACTCTCGGTCCTGGCGGCGCTCGGGCTGTTGCTCATCGCGATGGCGATCCTGGCCCCGGGATTCTACCAACCCCAGCCGTTGCTGTCGTTGCTGACCCGGGAAGCACCGACGTTCGTGGTGGCCTGCGGGATGGCCCTCGTGATTCTCTGCCGGCAGATCGACATCTCCGTCGGCTCGCAATTTTCCGTCTGCGGCGTCGCTGCGGGGATGTTGGCCGCGGCCAAGGTGCCGCTCATCGTGGTCCTGCCCGCGACCATCGGCCTGGGCGCGCTCTTCGGTGCGATCAACGGCGGACTGATTGCCGGGCTCCGGCTGCCGTCGATCGTCGTGACCCTCGCGATGATGGTCACGCTGCGCCAGGGCCTGAACCTCGTACGCCAAGGCGAATTCGTTAACCTGCCGGACGGCATCCAGTGGTTCGGGTTGTCCCAGAGCGCGGGCCAGTGGTTGCTCGTTCTCGCCGCCCTGACGCTCGTGGTCATCCTGGCGTTGGCGTTGCGGCATCTGGCAGTGGGGCGATGGGTGTATGCGATCGGCAGCGACGCCGAGGCCGCGCGTTTGGCTGGTATTCGTCCGCAACTCGGCACCTTCCTGATCTTCGTGGCGATGGGCGCCCTCACCGGGCTCGCGGCCGCGATGAACATGGTGCAGGCGCCGCAGGTCCAGCCGTTGTCGGGCAGCGGACTCGAGTTGAAGGTGATCGCGGCGGTGGTGGTTGGAGGCGTGGCCGTTTCCGGCGGCCGGGGAAATCTCTGGGGGGTGCTCGCCGGCCTGCTCCTCCTCGCCGGCATCGCGCCGGCGCTGATTCACCTCCGGATCGAGGCCTATTGGGAAAAGGCCATCCAGGGGGCACTCATCCTGCTCGCCGTGGTGGTGGACAGCTTCGGCACCCGCAAGGAGAAGACGACATGAACGCACCGGCCCCATCGGCGTGGAAAGCCCTGCTCCGTCGGCACGAGACGATTCTATTACTCGTCCTGATCGCCGAGTGGCTGTTCTTCTACTGGGCCGGAACGACCACCAATCGGCGCGGGGTGGTCGTGGGATTTGGCACGCTCGATCGTCAATTCGACATCTTGCGCCACACCTGCGAAATCGGCCTCCTCGCCCTCGCCCTCACACCGGTGATCCTGACCGCCGGGATCGATCTTTCCGTGGGCTCGCTGCTCGGACTCTGTGCGATCGCCTTCGGCGGCTTCTGGCATGACGCCGGCCTCTCGATCCCCCTGGCGATCGCCCTCACGCTCACCTGCGGCGCGGCCGGCGGAGGATTGAATGCCTTCCTCATCACGGTGCTTCGGCTACCTCCGCTGATCGTCACGCTCGGCACCTTCTCGCTCTTCCGGGGACTCGCGGAAGCAATCACCCGAGGAGCTGTGACCTATACGGATTTTCCGGCCGGGTTCCTGGCGCTCGGCCAGGAACGGACCTTGGGACTCCCAACGCAGGCGTGGATTTTCCTGGGCGTCGCAATCGCGATCTGGCTGCTGGTCCATCGGACGACGTATGGTCGAAGCTTCCGGACGATCGGATTTTCGTTAGAGGGTGCCCGCTATGCGGGTTTGCCTGTGAACCGCCGTCTCGCGTTGGTCTATGTGCTGGCCGGCCTGATCGCCGCCGTGGCTGCGATCATCTACACGGCGCGGCTCGGGCAGGCCAAGGCTGATGCCGGCCTCGGCTATGAACTTTTCGCGATCACGGCGGTTGTCCTCGGTGGCACGAGTATCTTCGGCGGCTCGGGCAGCGTGCACGGAACGCTCCTGGGCGTGGCGGCGATTGCCGTGCTGCGCAACGGACTCGCCTCCCTGCCGGTCGTGATCCGCATGAATGCCGCGGAGGAACTCGCGGGCGTCCTGACTGGCGCCCTCCTGCTGGTGGCATTGACGGCGGGCGTGATCCCACGAATCTTTTCCGAACTGCGAGCGCGACACCGCCTCGTCCCAAAATCCCCCGTCGTATGAAATCCCCTTCCTTCCGCCTCGCCGTCCTCGGCCTCGCTCTGTTCGCCAGCGTTGGTTCGGCCCTCGGCGCCGATAAAATTATGGTGGGCATGCTCCCGAAATCGAAGGGCAACGGCTATTTCATCGCGTGCAAGGTCGGCTCCGACAAGGCCGCCAAGGAACTCGGCGTCGAACTGCTCTTCGATGGTCCCACCGACAGCAACGCCGCCAAGCAGAATGAGATCGTCGAAAACTGGATCACGCTCGGTGTCGATGTGATCGCCGTCGCCGCCGAGAACAAGGAGGGCATCTCCACCGCCCTCCGGAAGGCCCAGCGCCAGGGCATCAAGATTGTGACCTACGATGCCGACGCGATGCCGGACGCTCGCAGCTTCTTCGTCAATCAGGCGACCCCGGAGGGCATCGGCCACCAGTTGATGGACGAGGCGGCACGGCTGCTCAACAGCGAGGGCGAGTTTGCCATCATCACCGCGACGATGACCGCCGGAAACCAACGTGACTGGATGAAGCACATCGAGGAGCGCCTCAAGAGGTACCCCAAGATGAAGCTCGTGGCCGTTCGTCCCAGCGACGACCTGAAGGACAAGGCGCAGTCCGAGGCGACCGCCCTGATGAGTGCCAACCCGAATCTGAAACTCATCATGTCGATCTGCTCTCCCGCCGTCCCCGGCGCCGCCGAGGCGGTGAAACAGGCGGGCAAGACCGGCAAGGTGAAAGTCATCGGTCTAGGTCTGCCAAGCGAGAACCGCCGCTATGTCCACGAGGGCGTAACCGACAGCGTGATTCTTTGGAAGACCGAGGACCTTGGCTATCTCACCGTCCAGGCGGCCGTCGCCCTGGTGCGCGGAGAACTGAAGCCCGGCGCAAAATCCCTGAAGGCGGGCTCGCTCGGGACATTCGAAATCGTCGGCGACAACATTATTCTTGGCACACCCTTCGTCTTCAACAAGGGCAACATCGATCAGTTCAATTTCTGATCGCGGCGGGGACAGCCCTGGGTTGAGAAACGGGGAATGATGTAGGGCCGGCGCTCCTCGCCGGGCCTGCCCGACGGATCCGATTTCCGTCGAGGCTTCCGGTCCTGCCCGGCCAGCGGCAGCCCTACACCAATTGGATTACGAACGCCCGCGTGATGGCCGGATGGACAGCGCAGGCCAAACCTCCCGCTGCTCACGCCGCGGGCTACCACTGCCGGGGTAGCCCTGCCC
>CAINHV010000243.1 GCA_903848965.1 uncultured Opitutia bacterium
CGCGGCCTCGGCGGAGCTCGCCCCTCCAGCCCGGGGAGAGCCTGGGATTTACAACCGCCCCCGGCACCGGCACTACACCGGCATGAGCACTTTCCTGCGGCTGGCGGTCGGCGGCGATCATGCGGGCTTTGCCCAGAAGGGCGCGATCATCGCGTTCCTGCGCAGGCTCGGCCACACCGTCGAGGACTGCGGCTCCCACGATCCGGCGCCGGTGGACTTTCCCGACGTGAGTGTGGCCGTCTGCGAGCGCGTCCTCTCCGGCCACGCCGACCGCGGCATCCTCATCTGCGGTTCCGGCGTCGGCGCCTGCATCGCCGCGAACAAGGTCCCCGGCATCCGCGCCTCGCTGATCCACGACATCTACTGCGCCCATCAGTGCGTCGAGCACGACGACGTGAACGTCGCCTGCATCGGAACCCTCGTCGTCGGAATGAAAGCGATCGAGGACTGCCTGCCCGCCTTCCTCAACGCCACGTACAGCACCGACGCCGACATTCGCCGGCGCGTGGAAAAGCTGACCGCCATCGAGCGACGGACGGATTGGAAACGGGGATGAGGCGGAGTTCTGGGTTCTGAGTTCGGAGTTTGGAGTTTGGCGTTGGCCGGTGTGGCACGGGTCTCCTGACCCGTGTTCGGCGAGCGCCCGCTCCGCTCCGCCGTTCCCTTGACTCACCCCGGCCACCGCGACTGGATCGGCGCCCTGGCGGTCCCCCTCCGCCCCAACCCCGTTGCCCATGCCCCTCCTGTCTTGCCGGCTGCCGTGCGCCCCCGTGTTCACCCTGTTCGTTCTGCTCGCGACAGCCTTGTCCGCCGCCGAGCCCTTCGAAGCCTCACGCTTCGAACGCGAGGTCCTAGTCAGCGGCAGCCGCGACGCGCTGCAACTCGAGGTCCTGCCCAACGGCGATCTGCTGTTCGCCGAGTTCGCCGGCGCCGTGAAGCGACGCGATGCCCGCACCGGCGCCGTGAGCACGCTCGGCCAGGTGCCGACGTTCGCCAAGGGTGAGGTCGGTCTCCTCGGCTTCGCCGCCGCGCCCGACTTCCTCACCACCGGCCATCTCTACATGTTGTTCTGCCCGGCGGAAAAGCAGGGCACGATGCGCGTGAGCCGCTTCACCGTCACCGGTGGCCAGATGCCCGCGAGTTCGGAGCAGCCGCTCCTCGAATGGCCCTACGACACCGAGCACGTCTTCCACATGGGCGGCGCGATGTTCATGGCGCGCAATGGCGACCTCTACGTCGGCAACGGCGACAACTGCCACTGGAACCCCGGCCTGCCGCTCGATCCGCGCCCGGGCCGGAAGAGCTGGGACGCCCTGCGCTCCGCCGGCAACTCCCGCGACCTTCGCGGCAAGATCCTGCGCATCCATCCGCTCAACGCCGGCGGCTATCGCATCCCTGACGGCAACCTCTTTCCCGGCGGCCGCGACGGCGCGCCCGAGGTGTATGCCATGGGCGTCCGCAATCCGTTCCGGCTCACCGTGGACAACACCAACGGCACGCTCTACTTCGGCGACGTCGGCCCCAACGTGCTCCCGGAACTCGGGCTCCAGCCCGCCGGCTACGAGGAAATCAACGCCACGCGCGAGGCCGGCAATTTCGGCTGGCCGCTCTTCATCGGGCCGAACGAGGCGTATCCGCTCTTCGACTTCGAGAAGAACCAGCCCCTTCAGCGCTTCGATCCGCGGACGCCGCGCAACGACTCGCCCAACAACACCGGCCTCAAGGAGCTCCCGCCCGCGCGGCCGGCGCTGATCTGGTACTCGACCACGCCGTCGCAGGAGTTTCCCTCCGTCGGCTCCGGCGGCCGTTCAATCATGGCCGGCCCGGTCTATCACTTCGATCCCGCCAACCCCTCGACGATCAAGCTCCCCGAGGCGCTCGACGGCCGGCTCTTCATCTATGAGTGGATGCGCAACTGGATCCAGACGGTGAAGCTCGGCACGCCCGGACCCGAGCTGGAACGCTTCCTTCCGGATTGGAGCATCCGCCGGCCGATCGACATGAAGCTGGGCCCCGACGGCGCCTTGTACCTCATCGAATACGGCGACCAGTGGTGGGAAAACCAGGACAGCCGGATCGTCCGCATCGTGTACCGCCGCGGCAACCGCGCCCCCGCCGCCCGGCTCACCGCGAGCGACACCGCCGGCCGTGCCCCGCTCGCGCTGACCTTCGACGCTGGCACGTCCCGCGATCCCGACGGCGACGCCGTTTCCTATGCCTGGCGTGTGGCCGGGAAGATCGTCCCCGCAGCCGCCCGCTCCGGCCGGCTCGAGCACCGCTTCGATCTGCCGGGCACCTACGAGGTCAGCGTCACCACCACCGATCCGAGCGGAGCCACGAGCACCGCCAGCGAGATCGTTCACGTCGGCAACGCCCGGCCCGTCGTCCGATTCGAGTCGCCGGCCCACGGCAGTTTCTTCGACTGGGGCCGCGAGATCGCCTACCGCGTGGCCGTCAACGATTCCGACAGCAGCGCCATCGATCCCAAGCTCGTCTCCGTCCGCGGTGACTTTGAAACCCGCCGGCCCGCGGCCGATGGCAGCGAGGTGATCGATCCGGGACTGGCGTTGATGCGTCGTAGCACCTGTTTCGCCTGCCACACCTCGAACGCGCCCTCCGCAGGGCCGTCCTACGACCTCGTCGCCCGCAAATACAAGTTCAGCCAGGCCGCCTGGGATGGCCTCGCCCGCAAGGTGCTGAGCGGCGGCACCGGGGTCTGGGGCGAGCTGCCGATGCCCCCGCATCCGCAGCACACCCTCGACGAAACACGCCTGATGATCGGCTGGATCCTGTCACTCAAGACCGACGCCACGACATCCCCGAAGCCTGGCACGGCGGGCACCTGGACCGCACCCGCCAAACCTGGCGACGACATCCGCGCCAACGAGGGCGTGCTGATCCTCAATGCCGGGTTCACCGACGCGGGTGCGGCCGGCGCGCCGGCGCTGCGCGGCGAGACGAGCGTCGTGCTGCATTCGCGACGCAAGAAGGCGGCGCTCTACGACGTCAACCGTGGCATGGCTTACATCGAGCAGGTCGAGGGCGGCGAGACCGGGATCCTCGGTCACTTCCGCGACGGCGATCACATCGTCTTTCGCGATCTCAACCTCGACGGCATCAGCCGAATCGTGATGCGCGCGGGCGGCCTGACGTCGCGATCGGGCAAGTTCGAGCTGCGTCGCGGCACCCCGCAGGGCGAGTTGCTGGCGACCGTGGAGGTACCTGTCA
>CAINHV010000244.1 GCA_903848965.1 uncultured Opitutia bacterium
CGCCGCGTACTTCCTTCTTCACGGAGATGGTAGCTTTCTCGATGTTGGAGGCACCGAGGCTGCGGAGGTAATAGGTGGTCTTGAGGCCGGCGTGCCACGCGTGGCGGTACATGTGGCTCAGGGTCTTGAGGTCCGGCGTCTTGATCCACAGATTCACGCTTTGAGCTTGGTCGATCCACTTCTGGCGACGCGCGGCGGCGTCGACGATCCACTTGGCGTCGATGTCGAAAGCGGTGAGGTATTTGGCCTTCAGGTCTTCGGGGATGCGGGTGATGTCTTTCAACTCGCCGTCGAAGTACTTAAGGTTGTCGATCATGTCCTGATCCCAGAGACCGCGGGCCTTGAGGTCTTTCACAAGGAAAGGATTCAACACGATGAACTCACCGGAGAGGTTCGATTTAACGAAGAGGTTCTTGTAGGTGGGCTCGATGCAGGGGGAGGTGTTGGTGATGTTCGAGATCGTCGCGGTGGGGGCGATCGCTAGGACGTTACTGTTACGCATGCCTTGAGCGGCGATCTTAGCGCGGAGGGCGGTCCAATCCATCTTGCCGCCGCGGGGGACGTCGACAGCGACGCCGCGTTCTTGCTCAAGGAGGTCGACGGTGTCTTGCGGGAGGAGGCCGCGAGACCATTTCGAGCCTTTATAGCTGGAGTAGGTGCCGCGCTCGGCCGCGAGATCGGAGGAGGCTTCGTAGGCGTAGAAGGCGATGGCTTCCATGGCCTCGTCGTTGAAGGTCAGCGCTTCTTCGGAGGCGAAGGAGACGCCTTTAATGTAGAGGGCGTTGGCGAGACCCATGACGCCCATGCCGATGGGGCGGTGACGCATGTTGGAGGTCTTGGCGGCCTCGGTGGGGTAGAAATTAATGTCGATGACGTTGTCGAGCGCGCGAACGGCCATGCGGATGGTCTCGCGGAGCTTTTTGTGATCGAGAGAGCCGTCGGCGAGGAGATGCGTTTCGAGGATGACGGAGCCGAGATTGCAGACGGCGGTTTCTTCCTTGGAGGTGTTGAGCGTGATCTCGGTGTTTTTCGTGATCAGGCCGTTGACGGTCCAAGAGTGTTCTTCGGTGAACACTTGGAGACAGAAGGCGTCCTCGTTGGGCAGCGATTCGAGCGCTTCGAACGTGGCGTGCATTTTCTGCGCATAGCCGGGCTTTTCGAGGTTGGCGAGGAAACGGGCGTTCTGGCGAAGCGCGCCTATTCCGGTGAGGTTTTCGAGTAAGCGGCAGCCTTGAATTGAGGTGACGTGGAGGCGGAAGAGTTCGGCCTGCCAGTATTCGCGCTCACCGCCGCGGCCGTCAGGCAGCAGGGCGAGTCCGGCGTCGCGCATCTTGGTGAGCGAGGATTTGATGCCGAAGTTGGCGAGGATGATTTGAATCTGCGCGAGGAATGCGCGGCTGACCGAGGCGAGCGAGCAGGTCGTAACCTCGCCGCTGGCTTCGACGGTAGCATCAGCGGCGTAAAGGCCGCGGAGATAGGCTGCGGCGGTTTCGCGCGTGCCGGTCCAGATGAATTCGGGCACAGCAAGCTTGGAGTCGCGATTAAAGCCGCGGGCCGCGAGCACACGCGCCAGGGGCGCAGAGGAGAGCCGGCGCTTGTATTCGTCGCCGGCGAAACGAGGCGAGAGGGATGAAGTCGTGTGTGTGGCCTCGCCGTGCTCGGCAAGCACGCGGGCGACGCATTGCTCGATTTCGGGGATGAGAGCAAACTCTTGAGCCCATACATCAACCAAGGCGGATGTCGTGCCTTCGCGAACCAAAAACGTGCCGTCGCCGGCGATAAGGCCGGATAGGAAGGCTAGATCCTCGGCGCTGACCGCGCCCCAGAGGCCTTCGCCCTGTTGGATTTCGATTTGGTCACCGCGTTTCAATTCCTGCGCTTCAACCCAACCGCGACCAACCACCCAAACTTTGTGATCAGGAGTGACCTTGTGCGTGTAGCCTTCCTTGGTGATGATGCGGACGATGGGCGCATCGGGCCGCGGGAGTAGCATCGGCCCCGCAGACACGGGACCACTACGGCCGAAAACGGTGTTAACGGGCTCATCGGTGAGCACGGTGTTGCCACAAGGTCCAACGAGAGCGGCGCGACGGGCGCGGGTGTAGAGTTCACCAACGGTGACGAGCCCCTCGGCGGTGACGACACGCTGGTCGGCGGTCATGCAGCACAAATTCGACGAGTGGATGACGCCGACATGGTCTTGGGGGGAGCGAATGTTGCAGGCGTCTTTGAAGGTGATCCAGGGGTGACCGGTCTCGAAGATGAGGGAGAGCATCTTTTTCCAGAGGTCGAGGGCTTCGACTTTCTGGCCATAGATTTTGCCTTCTTCGGCGAGTTTTTCGTAGGCGATGTATTTCTCTTCGAATTTTTTGCCGAAGAGGTCGTGGAGGTCGGGGACTTCGTTGGTGCGGAAGAGCGTCCAGGAGGCGCGGGCTTCCATGCGTTTCATGAACAGATCGGGAATCCAGTTCGCCGTGTTCATGTCGTGAGTGCGGCGGCGGTCATCGCCAGTGTTCTTGCGGAGCTCGAGGAATTCGTAGATGTCGTTGTGCCAGGTCTCGAGGTAAGCGCAGCCGGAGCCTTTGCGTTTACCGCCTTGGTTGATGGCGACGAGTTGATCGTTGTGAAGCTTAAGAAACGGGATAACGCCTTGGGATTCACCGTTGGTGCCGCCGATGTAGGCGCCGGTGCCGCGGACGGCGGTCCAGGAACCGCCGAGGCCGCCGGCCCATTTGGAGAGGTAGGCGTTTTCGGAGATGCCGCGTTGGAAGATACCCTCGATGGAGTCGTCGACGTAGTAGAGGTAGCAGGAGGAAAGCTGGGAGTGGAGCGTGCCGGCGTTGAACAGCGTCGGCGTGCTGCTGCAGAAACGGCGGCTCTTGTAGAGCTCGTAGAGGCCGGTGACCTTGGCCTCGCGGCTGCCCGGCTCGTCGAGGAAGAGCCCCATCGACACGCGCATCCAGAAGAACTGCGGAGTCTCGATGCGCCGCGAGGTCTGCTTCGTCTTGTCGATGATCAGGTAGCGATCGTACATCGTCTGGATGCCGAGGAAGTCGAACTCGAGGTCCGAGGACGGATCCAGGGCGCCGGCCAGCGCGGCGAGGTCGAATTCGAGGAGCCGCGGGTTGAGCCGCTTGATGGCGACGCCGTACTCGAGGTATTTCTTGAAGGCCCGCTGGTGAAATTCCTTCAGGCGGCCGACGCCGTGATCGGCGATGCTCCAGCCGAGGACTTCCTCGTAGATGTAGGTGAGCTGGATGCGGCCGGCGAACTTGGCGAAGTCGGCGTCACGCTCGATCAGGGTCTTCGAGTTGAGGACGATGGTGGCATCGAGGTCCTTCTGGGTGATCTGATCGTAGACGGAGCGGCGGAGCTCGGCCTCGATTTCATCGTTCGACAGGCAGAGGTCGAGGCCGATGCGGGCGAACTCGATCCGCTTGCGGAGATCGGCGCCGTCCCAAAAATCGTTGGTGCCGTCGGCGCGCTTCAGGACGATCATCGTGCCCTGCGCGGCCGACTCGAGCGGAGCGACGGCGGGCGTCTCGGTTTCGACCGCGTTCAGGCCCGCCTCGCGGGCGGCGGTGCGCTCGGCGCGGAAAAGAATGTAGGCGGCGGCGACCTTGTAGTGCCCGCCCTTCATCAGTTCCTCCTGCACCATGTCCTGGACTTCCTCGATGTGGACGAAGGACTGCTTGGAGGAATGGACGCGGGCGGAGACGGACTGGGTGATGGCGACGGCAGGGGCGGAGTCGGACTGGAGCGAGAGGAAGGTCTTGCGGATGGCGATCTCGACCTTGTGGTCGCTCCACGGCACGACCTGCTTGTTGCGACGGATAACGCGGAGGGTGGACTGCACGACCGTGTCGCGATCGATGGAGATCTTGCGGGCGCGATTGAGGAGGAGGCTCTTGGCGACGAAGTAGGAGTTGTTGTCGACGAGGGTCTTCTCGAGGAGCTCGTAGAGGGCGTTGAGGGTGAGGCGGACGGGCGACTGCTTGCGGGAGAGCGCGGTGAGATTGGCGGCAACCTCGCGGCAGATGCCGGCCACCCAGGCGCGATTGGCGGGGGTGAAGATCTCCTTGTCGCCCTTGGCGAGGTAGACGTTGGTCAGGGCCTTGCCGATGGTGTCGGCGACCTCGGAGAGGACGAAGCGCTCCTCGCCATGCGGGCAGAGGAGGACGATGGGCGGCAGCTCGATTGCCTCGCCGGCGAGAATGTCACGCCAGGCGTAATGCGGCTTCTGTTCCACGGGCGCGTGGACTGTCCGTTTGAGGGCAAGATCGTGGGCGAAGGACGCGGAGTGACTCATGACGGAGGAGAGAAACGAAATAGACTGGCGAAAAGGTGAAGCCGGGCCGGAAGGCGGCGCGGCGACGAGAGCGGGAGAGATCGCGGGGGTAAGGCGATCAGTGACGGGCGAAGGCAGGCGGGGAAGCAGGAAACAAAACGAACGAGCCGAAACGATCAGAGCTCGTCGTCGTGGGCGACATTCAGGGATGAGGCTTTCTGGTATTCAGTAACGCGGCCCTCGAAGAAATTCTGCTCCTTCTTGATATCCATCATTTCCGCGAGCCACGGCAGGGGGTTCTTCACTCCGGCGGCGAGCGGGGCGAGACCGCAGCCTTCGAGCCGGCGGTCCGCGATGTAGTCAATATATTGGGTAAAGTCGTCAGCGCTGAGCCCGACCGAATTCACCGGGAGGCAGTCGCGGATGAATTCCTTTTCCAAGGCGACCGCCTCGGCCATGAGGGCGCGCAGCTCCTCCTTGAACTCGGCGGTCCAGATCTCGCGGTTCTCCTCGATGAGATCCATGAACAGATTCCGGAAGACCTCGATGTGGTTCGACTCGTCGCGCAGCGTGTAGCGAAACATCTGGCCGATGCCGGGAAACTTGTTCTGGCGGTAGAGCGAGAGAATCATCCCGAACAGGCCGTAGAACTGGGTGCCCTCCATGCACTGTCCGAAGACGAAAATATTCCGCGCGAGCAGCTTTTTGTTCTCGGGCAGCGTGAGATCGAGATCGCGGCGGAGCTCGCGGGAGACGCGCGTGACGAACTCGTTCTTGCGGACGATGGTCGCGACATCCTCGAACATGGCCTCGCACTCGTGCGGGTTGATCTGCAGCGACGCGATCATGTAGAGCAGCGAATCCGCGTGGATGTTCTCCTCGTGTGCGTGGCGGCCCAGGACGAGCTTCAATTCGGGGGCGGTGACGAGCTCGCGAACCACGTGCTGGATGTTGTCGCCGACGATGCCCTCGGCGGCCGAGAAATAGCCGATGCCCATCCGGATGATCCAGCGCTCGACGTCGGTGACGACCTTCTCATCGCGCCACTGCTCGATGTCCTTGCCCATCGGGATGTCCTCGGGCTCCCAGTGGTTGGCCTTCATCGTCCGGTAGAGATCGTAGGCCCACTGGTACTTCAACGGGAGGAGATTGAAGGTCATGGTCACGCGGCCATTGATAACCTTCTTGGCGGCAAAGGCGGCTTCGGCCTTCGACTGATCCAAAACGAAAGTCTTGGCTCCAACCTGAAACGTTTTTTGCATGACTCTGGGGGGGACGACGACGACGAAGGTTACAAAGTGAAAGTGGGCGGCAGAAAGGGGCTTTTTTGCCTCAAAAGGACGGTAAGCGAACTAAAGTTATCGGAAGTTACTCACGGGTTACTGACCACAACAGGATGTGGTGCCTCCCCGCGGCGACCACAACCCATGGGA
>CAINHV010000245.1 GCA_903848965.1 uncultured Opitutia bacterium
CGCTTCGATCACGGCAAACGCGTGCCGCTCAGGGTCGAGCCGCGTCAGCGTCAGCGGCACGCCGAGGTGGTTGTTCAGGTTGCCCGCCGTCGCGAGGACTCCCCCGGCTTCGCCACCGAGCAGCAAGGCCACCAAATTCTTCGTCGAGGTTTTGCCGGCGCTGCCCGAAATGCCGACCACGGGTCCGCAAAACCGGCGGCGGTGCTCCCGGGCAATCGCCTGGAACGCTCGCAGCGGATCCGCGACCACGAGTTGCGGCAAGGCGAGGGCTTCACTCGGCGCCGCCACCAGCGCCGCGGACGCACCGGCCGCCTGCGCCGCGGCGAGAAAGTCATGGCCGTCCCGCTGCGCCGTCTTGATCGCGACAAAGATCTCGCCCGGGCGGAGCTGCCGGCTGTCCAAGGTGAAGCCCGTCAGCGGACCCGTCGGCTCCGCCGTCCATCGCCCGCCGGTCCAGCGGGAAAGTTGAGCGGGAAGGAACACGGGCATGACGGGTGTTACACCTTCAGTGACTTGATCCCGATGAGCTCGCGCGCGGTCTGCCGGTCGTCGAAGGGAAAGACGGTGTCGGCGAACTCCTGATAGCTCTCGTGCCCCTTGCCGGCGATGAGGAGGCAGTCGCCCGGCTTCGCCATGTCCAGCGCGAGGCTGATCGCCCGGCGGCGATCGTCGACCCAGGTGATTTTTTCCGGCGCCGTCACGCCCGCCCGCATGTCGTCGAATATCCGCGCAATCGCCTCCGTGCGGGGATTGTCGGCCGTGGCAAAGGCGAAGTCCGCGTACTCCTGGACCGCGCGCGTCATCAGGGGACGCTTCGTCCGGTCGCGGTTGCCGCCGCAGCCGAAGACCACGAACAGGCGGCCCGGCGTGATTGCGCGCAGCATGCCCAGCGCGTTGCGCAGCGCATCGTCCGTGTGAGCATAGTCCACGAGGACGTTGAACGGCTGGCCTTCCTCGATGCGTTCCATCCGGCCCGGAACCCCGCGGAAACCGCGAAGCCGTCCCAGCAGTTCCGCCGGGTTGCGCCCGAGGCTCCAAGCCGCCGCGATCGCAGCGAGCAGGTTGCTGACATTATAGCGACCGATCAGCGGCGAATCCACGTCGACCAGCCCGCCCGGCCAGGTCAGCCGGAAGGTGGTGTTCTTAAAATTGAGGATGACGTGCTCCGCGCGCACGTCCGCCTGGGCGTCTTCGCCAAACGTGACGATCCGGGTGCCCGGGCGTTCCGTCCGCAGGCGCTGCGCGAGCTGGCGGCCATAGGGATCGTCGAGGTTGATCACGGCCGCGCGCGGGTCCGCGCCGGTCTCGCCGGTGAAGAGCCTCGTCTTGACGCCAAAGTACGCTTCGAGGGTCTGATGGTAGTCGAGATGGTCCCGCGTCAGGTTGGTGAAGATCGCCGCGCCGAACTGCAACCCAGCCACGCGCTGCTGATCGATGCCATGCGAACTCACTTCCATGACGGCGGTCTTGCAGCCGGCGTCGCGCATCTGCCCCAGCATGCCGTAGATGTCGTGCGCCTCCGGCGTGGTCCGAAAGGAGGGCACGGTGCGCGCGCCAAGATCGTAGCTAATCGTTCCGATCAGCCCGACCGGCTCGGCGCCGTGCAACAGATACTTCAGCAGATAGGTGACCGTGGTCTTGCCGTTGGTTCCGGTGACGCCGGCCACGGTGAGCTCGCGATCGGGAAACCGGTGATAACGCTGCGCGACCCGCGCGAGCAGGGCGCGGGGATCGGCGACCTGGATGAACGTGACCTTGGCCGGCGAATGCGCCGGCAGTTTCGAGGTCACGATCGCCACCGCTCCACGACTCATCGCCTCGTCGATGAACGAGGCTCCGTCCGCCCGCCGCCCGGGCAGGGCAAAGAACAGACTGCCGGGCACCACCCGCCGGCTGTCGATGACCAGGCCGGTGATCGGCTGGTCGAGCGTGCCTTTCACCGCGATGATCTCGCCGTCGTGAAGATAGTCGGAAAGTTTGGGCTCCATTTTGAATACGCGATTGAGCGGGCGGATGCTGCGGCCCATGCGTCGCGCGGCACGCTGCGGGAACGAGGGCAGGAACAGGGAAAGGGCGGCCTCGGCGATCACCGGCGGCCTCCTTCCCGCGCCGCGAATACATCGGTGCGGAGCGAGGCGCGGTTGGGTTTGATGTCGAGGATGGGAATCAGTTGCTCGCCGAGGCGCTTGAACGAGGGCGCCGCGACGGTGCGACCGTAGGCGACCCCGCCCGGCGCGTGAGCGTCAGCGTCATCCACGATCACCGAAATCGCAACCTGCGGCCGCGTGGCCGGAAAGAACCCCACGAACGACGCCACGTGGTGCCGGGAGTCGTACCTGCCGTTGACGATCTTGATCGTCGTGCCGGTCTTGCCCGCGACGTCGAAGCCGTCGATCGCGGCCTCGGCTGCGGTGCCGTTCTTCGAGGCCACGCCCATCAGCATCGCCGCGACGGTCTGGGCGGTGCGCTCCGAAACGACGCGACCGATCGGGAGGCCGTCGCGGCGGAGATACACCGTCTCGCCCGACGCGTCGCGGATTCGCTCCACCAGCTGCGGCTTCAGCAGCATGCCGCCACTCGCGATCACCGACATCGCCTGATGCATCTGCAGCGCCGTGGCCGCGATGGTGTGCCCCATCGGGATGCGGGTGATGTCGATCGGGTTCCACTTCTCCGGGCGCAGCAGAATACCGCCCACCTCGCCGCCGACCGGGAAACCGAGCTGGCTGCCGAAGCCGAAGGCGCGGGCATAGTGATAAAGTCTCGCCTCACCGAGCAGCATGCCGATCCGGGCCGCACCGCGATTGCTCGAGTGTGCCATGATCTCCGCCACGGTCAGCTCATCCTTCTCGAAGCGGTGATCTTCGCCGGGAAGCTTCAGGGTCCGGCCCTTGTAATCCACCCGCTCCGTCGCGCAGTTGAATCGGGTCGTCGCCGTCGCCAGTCCGTCCTCGATCGCGCCCGCGGCCGCGACAATCTTGAAGACCGAGCCGGGCTCGTAGATGTCGGCCACGGCGATGTTTTTCATCCGCGCCTGCTCTTCCTTCGGCACCTTCTGGTACTCGTTCAGGTTGAACGAGGGATAATTGCCCATTCCGAGGATGAAGCCCGTGCGCGGATCGCTGACGATGATGGTGGCCTTCAGCGGCCGATACTTCTCCGCGATCCAGGCGAGCTCCTGCTCGACGATGTCCTGCACCGTCGACTCGATCGAGAGGCTCACGCTGTAGCCGTCGGTCCGCGGCACCTCGCGCGTGCGGAACTGCGCCAGCTCCCGATTGCGACCGTCGCGCTCCCCCACCCGCCAGCCCTGCTGGCCGCGGAGATAGAAGTCAGCGAAGAACTCCATGCCCGCCACCGGCCGCTGCTCGCGATCGACATAGCCGACAATGTGGGCCGCGAGTTGGTTGTTCGGATACGCCCGGCGATAAATCCGGTCCGTCGTCAGGCACTTCATGCCGAGACCCTCAATCTCGCGGTTCAACTCCTCCGACACATCCTCCCGCAGCTTCGTCCAGCGAATGATCCGGCGGCCCTTCTCGTCCTTCACGCTGTCCTCTTCGTCGCGGCCGGCCTCCACCGGGATGGCGGGCTTGGTCGACGCGGCGGGCAGGCCGCCGAGATTGAACACCAGGCCCGCGGGAACCACGCCGACCGAAGTCGCGGGCGCCGCTTCGCGGAACTTGGTGGTAAAATGTTGCCGCACCTCCGACTCGGGCAAGCCGAGCAGGGCCGCGAGCCGGGGAATCTTGGCCTCGTCCTGCGGCCGGACCATCGTGGGATCGACGCCGAGGACGATTGTCGATCGGCTGGTCGCCAGGATCGCCCCGCGCCGATCGAGGATGTCGCCGCGCCGCGCCGTTTCCACGATCAGCTGGTGCCGCATCTTGGTGATCGTGCGCAGCCAGTCGTCGCGATCGACCACGTGCAGCCAGACCAGCCGTGCGCCCAGCACCCCGAAGCAGCCGAAGAAGACGACCGCGAGGAGAACAATCCGATAGCTGGAGCCGAAACCCTTGGACATGGACGTCAGCGCGAAAGCGGAATGGAAAGAGCGATCGGCGGCCGGCCGTCGGTGAAGAGCTCGCGATTCGCGCGCGTCATCAGGCGGTGCACAGAATCGCCGGCGACGTGGAGGACCTGGCCATCGCTCTTCGGCACGAGCCCGAGCTGAAATTCCGCATTGAGCCGGCGCAGCGCATCCGGGCTCTGCGCGCTCTCCACCCGCGTTTTCGTCTCCATGATCCGGCGCTCCACTTCGCGGATCCGGGCCGTCATCGAGCGGTTGGCGTTCGCCGTGACCGAGATCTGGTGCCGGATCCAGACGAGGCCGACCCCGAGCGAACCGCCGCAGCAGATCGTCACGAGCAGGCACACCAGCAACTGGTTCACGAAGGCGTGGGAATTATTCTTCATCGGGGCCGGGGGTAAATGAACCTAGCGCTTGCGCAGCGCGCGGAGCTTCGCGGAACGGCTGCGGGGATTGACCGCGATCTCGTCGTCGCCGGGAGTGATCGGCCGGCCCGACAACGGCTCGGCCAGCTTGGTCCGCAGATCCTGCGGCGTGTGGTCGTCGGCGCCCTCAGGCTGGCCGCAGAGTCGCCG
>CAINHV010000246.1 GCA_903848965.1 uncultured Opitutia bacterium
ACGAGAGGTCTGCCCAGGATTGTCCATTTTGGGGCTCCCATCGGGTGGCCTCTCGCAAGTCTTCCCGCGCCGCTGCCAGCCGGCTTCGATAGCCGGCGGGCTCCGGGGGTGACAGGGCGAGCTGATCGATCTGCTGGCGCGCTCGATACCGCAGCGCCTCCCCGTGAATGCGAGGCACGCCGCCGAAGCCAATCGCACCCACCGTCGCGACCGCGAGCGCTACCGCGACGACCTTGCGCCGTGCCGGGTTTACTGAACCGGACGTCACGTCGCTGCCTGGGGTTCGACTCACCACCAAACCAGCGACCACGGCACAGGCCATAGCCAGCGCCGGAATCTTGAAATGGAAATCGAGGGTCAGTTGAAAGGCGAAGGCCACCAAGCCGACCCCGAGGGCCGACGCCACGATCGGATCGTCGTTCCAATCCCCATGCCCGATCTTCGTCACCGAGTCGCGGTCGCGACGACGCATCACCCGCCAACCGATGACGCCAGCTCCGCCGAAGAAGAGCACGAATCCAACGATGCCATAGTCGCCCAGCGTATTCAGATACTCGTTGTGCGCCCATTGCGGCTCGTCAGGAAATCGCTCGGGACGATGCCGTTCGAACAGCACGTTGTAGCTTCCCGCTCCGCTGCCCCACACCGGCGCGGCTTGAAACAGTTGCCACGACGCGCGCCACATAACCGGCCGCGAACGTTCCCCGGCTTCGCGCACCAGTCCGACAAAACGCTCCCGCGTCGTCGGTAGCAGTGCGATCAGCATGCCGCCCAGGATCACCGCGGCCGCGATTGCCACGGCGGAGAATCCCAGCCGTCGCCGCCAGGATCCGCGCGCGCCCAGCAGCGGCCAAAGCCCGAGCGCCAGCGCCAGCGCAATCCAGCCACCGCGACTGATCGTCAGCACAAAGCCCAAGCCCAACACCAGCGCGCACCAACCCCACCACACCCGCTCCAAGCTGCTCGCGGCGCGTCGAAACGTAAGCGCCCCGAGCGCGGGCAGCAGCAGAAGCAGGAACGCCGCGAGGCTGTTGGGAATGCCAAAGGATCCGCTGGCCCGGCCCTGATATTGACCCGCCTGCGTGCGGCCAAGCATCAGCCATTTCGGATCGACGAAGCGCTGATAGCACGCGAGCAGAACGGACCCGAGGGCGATGCCGATCAACAAGCCCAGGAGCAGCCGGCGCGGGCCGGACGAACGAAGGCCGTTTAACACGACCCAGAAAACAGCCAGGAGATTAAACCACCCGAACCAGTCCAACCAACCGAGCCAGGGCACGGGCGTGACCCAAAGCACGTTGGCCGCGGCATAAACCAGAAAGGGCAGCAGCCACCAACCCGCCGGGTGCAGGCGTCCGCGCTGCCATCCCCACCCCGTCAGATGAACGGCCAGCAAAAGCCCAGTCAGAGCCAGGGTGACGGCCATCGTTTCCGGCCGGTAGCCACCGAGGCAAAGAGTCGTCCACCCCAGGTTGCCCGCGAGGAGCACGCTTTGCACCCACTCCCAAGCCGGGGCGCGCGGGGGCGATTCAACGTCGGGCATCGCAGCCATGGTATCGGAGACCGGTTGGTCTCCGAGCGAAAAATTGATCCCCCGCCCCGGCCAGTTTCAAAAAAACGGCGCCGCCGGTGAGGGCGACGCCGTGAGAGTAAAACTGCGAACAAATCAGGTCGTGGGAACGCTCTGGATAGTCTTCACAATCCGGCCCGCGACCAGATACGGATCGGCGGCGGAGTTCGGGCGGCGATCCTCGAGATAGCCCTTGTAGTCGGCTTTGACGAAGCTGTGCGGCACGCGTACGGACGCACCGCGATCGGCCACCCCGTAGTTGAACTTGTCGATCGACTGCGTCTCGTGGAGCCCCGTGAGGCGCAGGTGATTTTCCGGCCCGTAGACGGCGAT
>CAINHV010000247.1 GCA_903848965.1 uncultured Opitutia bacterium
AATTTCTCCGAGCCAAGCAATGAGGAACGATAGACCACACCCTTCTCTACTGCGTGGAAATTACCGCCGCCATGCACGCAAGCGTAGGCGCCACCGAGAAATAGCAGGATCGCAAGTACGACCAAACCGGCGGCACGCAAGCCACGGACGAAGGAGTGGCGCATGGAGGGCGACATAGGCACATCTTGCCACACGATTAAGCCAACATGGCGTCACCCAAGTCACAAAGCGGGGACGCCACACCGCGCGGGCCCAGTTCGCAGCGGTTCTCTCAAAGGGAAACCGGAGACCGGATGATTAGCTGGGGCTTAATAATGGACGTAGCATCCTATCCGGTTTCCGGTCTCCCTTTGGCGCTTAGGCTCTGGCCAACCGCCAACCGCATCCACCTTACATTGGTAGGGCTGACCACCCTTGGTCAGCCGCGGGCGTAATCCCACCCGATACTCACTACTCCATACTCTGTTCGGAAAGGGAGCGCGCAGCGTTCACTTCCCCGAGAACTCCTTCACCGCCCACTTCTTGAATTCGCCCTGGGCCTGGCCACCCTTGCCCGGGAAACCCTGGTGCTGGACCATCCAGACGAGCACCAGGCCGTCCTTGATGCGCACTTCCATGCCCGTCGCCTGCGCGCCACCGTGACCAAAACCATCAGGGCTGACATTTAGGCCAAAGCTGTAGTCTTGTTTGATATTCGGCGGCGTCTGACGGACGGAAAGCGCCTCAAAGGATTTCGTACTGATATAGCGACGGCCATCGAGCTCGCCACCGTTGAGGAGCATGCGGCAAAACTGCGATACGTCCTTGGCGGTAGAGAATAAGCCGCCGGCGGGCATCGGGAAGCGGTGCTGGCGATCGGTGAGATCCGCCTGCAGCTGACTCAGACTACCGAGCTCGAGCTTCTTCTTGGAGGCATCCGGCTTGTAGGTCTTGGCGAGGCGTGCGACCTGCTCCGCGCTGGGCCAGAAGGTGGTATCTTTCATACCGAGCGGGCTGAACAAGCGCTTCTGCATGAAGTCTTCGTACGCCATACCGCTGACGACCTCAAGGACGCGGGCGGCGGTGTTAATGCCAGCGTTGGAATACTGGTAACGCGAGCCGGGCTGGGTCGCGAGCGGCGCCTTGGCATAAGTCTTCACAGCATCTCCGAGCGGCAGACCGTCGAGCGTCGGCTTCTCTTCCTCGGACTTGAACGGCAGGCCGCTGACATGCGAAAGGAGATCGCGGATCGTGATCGAACGCGCACGGGCGACGGTCTTGTCCTTGCCGACGGCGACCTGCTGGCCCGTGAACTCCGGCAGGTATTTCTCGACGGGATCGTTCAAGGCAATCTTACCTTCGTCGACCAGCATCAGTACCGCCACGGCGGTCATGGCCTTGGACTGCGAGGCAATCCAGAAGACGGAGTCGGCCTGCATGGGTTTCTTCGCCTCGATATCTGCAAACCCGACCGTGGTCACGCTCAAGACCTTATCCTTATTCGCGACCAAGGCCACCGCACCGGCGAGCTCTTCATGCTGCACGAACGGAGCGAGGACGGAGTCGGCGGCGAAGCCACATACGGATAACAGGCTGAGGAAGAGTACGGGGAGTCGCATGCGTCGAGTCTTCCACCCCGCCCCACCCTTGCAAACCAAAGCCCTAGCGTCGGAACGACAAGGCTTACGAAGTCAGGGACAGTGCGACGTCACGACATAGCCCCCAGG
>CAINHV010000248.1 GCA_903848965.1 uncultured Opitutia bacterium
CCCTACAAGATTCTCGTTGCGTCAGCACTCCTTCGTGTCCCCCGGATTTCGTCGCACGCCCCCGTTTTGCAGGGGCGCGCCTCGTGCGCGCCCGCGACGTCGTCTCGGCCCAGAAGGGAAATCCGGCTCATTTTAATTTTCCGTCGACCGTAGCCCGCGGCGTCGAGTCGGGACGAGGGATGCCCATCGTTTCCGGCGAACGTTTGGTCAGGCCGAGTTGATGGAGCGCCCAGGCATCGACCACGATTGTATCCCAGGTCAGGGCACGAGCCTTGGCCCCGGAGGACGGGAGAAAGAGGGCGCCGTTCTCCCGGGCATAGTCCTGGAGCGCCCGCGACGTCGCGATGCGCTCGGCCCAGATCCGGTCCATCGTCTCGATCACTTCCGGGCCGGTCCCTGCGCGTGTCCAAAGCCCGAAGTAGTCGGTCGAGATTTTCAGGTCGGGGAGCCAGCGGGTCACAGGCGGGATGCTGCCATGACCCGCCAATTCCAGCGGCTCCCGGCTCAAGGCAGCCAGGGGACGCAGCCGGTGGGCGCGGATTAGATCGGCCTGATCGGCGGCGAGCTGGGTGGTGGCCAAGGTTTCGCCGGCGGCAGTTGAAAGGGAGGCGGGTTTGCCGCCTGGGTAAGGCACATGGCGGTAGGAGAGCCGTTGTTTCTGGGCGATGAGTTCCATGACCCGGTGTCCGGTGGAACCCACGCCGGCGGTGGCCACGGTGATCTCGCCCGGTCGGCGCGCGATGTCGGCCAGCAGTTCGCCGAAATCGCGGGCGGAGGAGTCGGCGCCGACGCTGACGACCGGCACGTTGGCCACCGTCACGAACACGCGCCAGTCGTCGAGCTTGGTGTCCAGCAGGCCGAGCAACGGATAAGTCCCGAGGCTGCCGGTGGAGCCAGCGCACCAGGTGTAGCCGTCCGCGGCGGCTTCGAGCACGCTCTTAACCCCGAGTGAGCCGGTCGCGCCCGGACGGTTGACCACGTTCACCGGCTGGCCGAGGGCCGCGGCCATTTCCGTCGCCACGATCCGCGCCATCTGATCGGTGGAACCGCCCGCGGCCCAAGGGACGATCAACGTAATCGGCCGATTCGGCTTCCACGGATAACTGCCTGGTTCCGCCGCGCCAACAGGGCCGGAAAAGGCGCACGACAAACCGAGGGCGAGGGCAGGGAAGAGAAGGCGAAGCATGGGATGAGCATCAGAGTTGATTCGTCTCCGAGCCAAGGCAAAGCGGAGGGCCGCAAAAGGGATCGGCCGCCCGGGTGGAGGGCCGAGCTCCGCCGAGGCCGCTTTTGGATCGTTCGATGAACCGGCCTCGACGGTGCTCGGCCCTCCATAGAAGCCGGATCCCGGTGGCTGCGAGCGTGAGCGAGTGGCCCGGCAGATTCCGACTCTCAACTCTCAGCCCTCAACTTTCCCTGCTTCTCCATACCTCCTGTTCGAGAATCGATTCCTGGTTTCCTGGCTTCGGGCTCAGCTCGTTCAATCCGTTTGGAGCCTGAAACCAGGAAGCCACGAATCGGAGATGCGCTTCAGATCGGTAGGCACGAGCGCCGCCACTCGCTCACGCTCGCCGCCACCACTGCACGATCCTATCAACTCAGGTCCGGATGTCGGGCGGCGGCAGTTCCTTCACAGCGAAGAAACCTCCGACGCGATCCGAGCCGTCGGCCGGGGTGAGGGCGGACATCGGGCGGAAATTGGGGGCATGATGGTCGGCGGCGCGATCCTCCGGGCGGTAACCCAGCCGGGTGGCGACCTCGTTGGGGAAAATCGCGTCCGGGCACTGCGAGACGCCATACACAATCTCGTAGTCGAGCGGCTCGTGCTCGAGACCGATGCCGATCAGCTGGGTGAGATCGCGACCGCTGATCCACATCCGCTCGCGGCGGCCATCGCTCATCTGCGGGTCGGCGTTGCCGATGCGGATCACCAGGCTGCCGATCCCAAAGCGCTGCGCATACAGCGCGCAGGCGGCCTCGCCGAACGCCTTGCTGAGCCCGTAGAATCCGTCCGGCAGCACCGTCGCCTGCTCGGTCAGCGGTCCCGGCCGGTGGAGGCCGACGATGTGGTGGCTGCTCGCGAACACGAAGCGCTTCACGCTCAACGCGCGGCAGGCTTCGAGCAGGGAGAGGACGGCGCGATAATTGGGATCCAGCGTGTCCTCGAACGACACCGACGGCGAAACGAGTCCCGCGAGATGGACCACGCCCGTGGTTCCGGCCACGGCTTCGCGGGCGAAGGCCGGATCGGCGAGATTGCCCTGGAGGAATTCCTCGCCGGGTTCCAGCGGCCCAACGTCGTTGAGGTCGCAAAGTCGCACGGCGTATCGGGCTCGCAGGAGCGGGCGGAGCAGCTGGCCCACGCGTCCGGCCGCACCGGTAAATAGAATCTTCTTCGGCGTCATGAGTGTCGCGGGAGAGAAAAGAGAATGACGGTCGCAGGCAAGGGGGGCCGGCGCGGGCCGCCGGCCCTATTTTACGGAGAGGTTTAGGGATTGGGCGGATACGAGACTTGGGCGTGA
>CAINHV010000249.1 GCA_903848965.1 uncultured Opitutia bacterium
GCCCGTCGTCAGCAACAAGGAACCGGTTGACCCGACGAATCCCGCCCAGCTGTTCCAGAAGATCAAGGTGATGTACGATATTGCCGCGCTGGCGCTCCAGACGGACTCCACGCGCGCGATCACGCTCTTCATCGATGCGGCCGGCACCCCAGCGGTCTCGGGCCAGTTCGGCGTCCCGATCACCGAAGGCTACCACGGCATCTCCCACCACGGAAAGATGCCCGACAAGCTGGCCCAACATCACGCGCTCGACCGCGAGCACTTCAAGGCCTTCAACGGGCTGCTGGCGAACCTGAAGGGGGCCAACGAAGGCGGTGAGTCGCTACTCGACACGACGAACGTTCTCTGGGGCAGCAACCTCTCGGATGCCAACGCGCATCTGAGCAACAATCTCCCCTTCATTCTTGCCGGCGGCGGCTGGAAGCACGGGCAGCATATCGGTTTCGACGTCAACAAGCCCTATCCCCTGACCAACGTCTACCTCTCGGTGTTGCACCGTCTGGGCATCCAGCGGGACAAGTTCTCGAGTTCGACCGGCACCTGCCGCGGGTTGGAGATGACCTGAGCGCATAGGGCGCCCGAGGCGCGGTTCGAGGTTTAGAGTTTAAACTGAAGCCCGGGCTGGTCCCGGGCTTCGGCATTTTAGAGGCTGTCATGCAGCTCCTGTCGTCTGGAGGGCCGAGCTCCGTCGAGGCCGATGGCATAGCTTCACGGATTCGGACTCGGGGGACCTCGTCCCTCCAATTGCCCGCATCGGTTTCACCTCAGAAGAGGTACACGCCCACGACGGCCGGTCGGCTACGCTTCAACTCAATCGGGTCCGGGCAAGGTTGAGCTCGGGGTGGCATGGGTCTCCCGACTCATGAAATTAGAGTCGAAGCGGTTTTCATGGGCCGGGGGGCGCGTGCCACGCGAACCGAACATTCGGCTCGTTTGCGGCGGCCGGGGGCCTAGACATGGCGCCAGCCCCATGAATCCCCGATCCTGCCTCTTCCTCGTCGCCAGCCTGCTGGGCGTTGTCACGTCGTTCGCCGCCGCCGATCGCAACTGGGGCGCCTACCTCGGCGACGCCGGCGCCACGCACTATTCCACGCTCCGGGCCATCGACACGAAGAATGTCGGCGGCCTCGTGAAGGCCTGGGAGTATCGCAGCGGCGGCGCGGCGGAGAACAACCGCTCCCAGATCCAGTGCAATCCGCTGGTGATCGATGGCGTGCTCTACGGCACTTCGCCGACGCTCAGTCTCTTCGCGCTCGATGCCGCGACCGGAACCGAGAAGTGGCGCTTCGAGCCGACCGACGCCCGTGGCGGACTCAATCGCGGCCTGACGTGGTGGACCGAAGGCACGGAACGTCAGCTCATGTATTCGGCCGGCCGCTTCCTCTACGCCATCAACCCCGACACCGGCAAACCCGTGGAGACTTTCGGGACCGGCGGACGGATCGATCTGGCCGAGGGACTCGATCGTGATGTCACCGGTCTCTACCTCGTCAGCAATTCGCCCGGCGCGATTTTTCGCGACCTCATCATCGTTCCGATCCGCGTGGGCGAGGGGCCGGCGCCGGCGTCGTCGGGTCACATCCGCGCCTTCGATGTGCGGACCGGCCAGCGCCGGTGGATTTTCCACACGATTCCGTTTCCCGGCGAGCTCGGCTACGATACCTGGCCAAAGGATGCATGGCAGAAACTCGGCGGTGCCAACAACTGGCCGGGACTCGTGATCGATCGGGAGCGCGGGCTCGCTTTCATCCCGACCGGATCCGCCGCCTATGATTTCTACGGAGCGGATCGGGAGGGCGCTAACCTGTTTGCCAACTGCCTGCTCGTCCTCGACGCCGCCACCGGCGAGCGCAAATGGCATTTCCAGTTCGTGCACCACGATGTGTGGGATCGCGATCCACCGGCGCCGCCCGTGCTCTGCGAAGTGATGCGCGACGGAAAGAAAATCGCGGCCGTGGCCCAGGTCCTGAAATCTGGCCATGTCTGGGTGTTCAACCGCGACACTGGCGAGTCGCTTTTTCCCTGGCAGGAAGTGCCGGTGCCGCAATCGACTGTCCCCGGTGAGAAGACCTGGCCGACGCAACCCGTCCCCTCGAAGCCCGCGCCGTTTGTGCGCGAGCGCTTCACCGAGGCCGAGGTCACGAATCGCACGCCGGCGGCCCGGGAGTACGTGCTGAAGCGGTTGAAGGAACTCGATCCGAGCGAGCCCTATGCGCCGCCCAGCCTGCGCGGCGCGATCATGATGCCCGGCACCGACGGCGGGGCCGAGTGGGGTGGCCCGGCGGTCGATCCGAAGGGTATCCTCTATATCAACAGCAACGAGCTGCCCTACACCTTCCAACTGGTGCCGACGGCGATGTTCACGAGCGGGCCGGGCCAGCTTTATGCGCAGCTTTGCCTGTCGTGCCATGGCCCCAAGATGGAGGGAAATCCGTCCGCCAACATCCCGACCCTCGTGAATATTGGAGCCAGGCTGAAGACCGATGACCTCGTGGCCCTGCTGCGCACCGGCAAGGCCGTGATGCCGTCCTTCAACTTCCTGCCCGACGCCAGCAAGCAGGCGCTCGCGCAGTATCTGGTCGCGCCGCCGGTCGAGGGCGGGGCGCCCCGCAACGATGGATCCCCCATCACCACGCCACCCGCGAACAGTCCGTATGTGATTACTGGCTACAACCGCTTCCTCGATCCCGATGGCTATCCCGCGATCAAGCCGCCGTGGGGCACGCTCAACGCGATCGACCTCAACAACGGGGAGTATCTCTGGCGGCGTCCCCTCGGCGATCCACCCAAGCCCTATCCCGGCGAAACGCGTCCCCCGGGCACCGAGAATTATGGCGGCCCGGTGGTGACCGCGGGGGGCGTCGTTTTCATCGCGGCGACCACCGACGAGAAGATCCGCGCCTTCTCCGCGGCGACCGGCGATCTCCTCTGGGAAGCGCCGTTGCCGGCGGCCGGCTTCGCAACGCCCGCGACGTACGAGGCGAATGGGAAGCAGTACGTCGTCATCGCCTGCGGCGGCGGCAAACAGGGCAATCGCTCCGGCGATTCGTACGTGGCGTTCGCGCTGCCGTAACGGGAGGGGGTACCAGACTGCGCCTCTACGGGAGCGGTGGTTTGAAGTGGCGCCGGTCTCCGACCGGCGTCCGGTTGGATGCCGGGCGTGGCGCCGGTCTCCTGACCCGTGAAAATCGTATGGTTAACCTCACCGTCCTTCACGGGTCGGGAGACCCGTGCCACTTAAGCCCAGGTTGTCCTCACCCATTCGCCTTTTCACCTCGTTCCTCGTGACCAATCTTCTAGACCAGCCGTACCCGCCCATGAATCCCCGTTGCCGTCTGATCTCCGCCTTGTTTCTGATCGCCACCGTCGTGCCGCTCCGCGCGGCGGACCGCAACTGGGCGGCGTATCTGGGCGATGCCGGGGCGACGCAGTACTCCACGTTGAATCAGATCAACCTGGCCAATGTCGCGCGGCTCGAGCGCGTGTGGTCCTTCCACACCGGCGAGGCGGCAGAGAACAACCGCTCCCAGATCCAGTGCAACCCGCTGGTGGTCGACGGCGTGCTCTATGGTTCGTCGCCCCAGGTGAAGCTTTACGCGCTCGACGCCGCCACGGGACGCGAACGCTGGCGCTTCGATCCTTTTCTCGCCGGGGACGAAACCGCCGCCCGCGGGGTCAATCGGGGACTGACGTGGTGGCAGGAAGGCAGCGAACGCCGGATTCTTTTTTCTGCGGGCCACTATCTGTACGCGATCGACCCGGCGACCGGCCAGTTGGTCGAGAGCTTCGGCCAGGGCGGGCGGGTGGATTTACTGCTCGATCTCGATCGCGACACCACCGGGCTGGCGTTGGTGGCGACGACACCCGGGGTGATCTACCGAGACCTGATCATCGTGCCCGTCCGGGTGGGCGAAGGACCGGCGCCGGCGGCGCCCGGACACATCCGGGCCTACGATGTGCGCACGGGCAAGCGACGGTGGATCTTTCACACCATTCCCCAGCCGGGGGAAATCGGTCACGACACCTGGCCCGCCGACGCGTGGCAGCGAACCGGTGGCGCGAACAACTGGGCCGGGCTGGTCATCGACCAGGAGCGCGGCCTTGCCTTCATCCCGACCGGTTCGGCGTCGTTCGACTTCTGGGGCGGCGATCGCGTCGGGGCCAACCTGTTTGCCAACTGCCTGATCGCGCTCGATGCGGCGACGGGCGAGCGGAAGTGGCACTTTCAGTTTGTGCACCACGACATCTGGGATCGGGACCCGCCGTCCGCCCCGGTGTTGTGCGACGTGATGCGCGACGGCCGAAAGATCGCGGCGGTGGCGCAGACTTTGAAGTCGGGCCACGTGTGGGTGTTCGACCGCGTCACGGGCGAATCGCTGTTTCCCTGGCGCGAGGAGCCGGTGCCGCCGTCGCAGTTGCGGGGCGAGGTCGCCTGGCCCACGCAACCGATGCCGTCCAAGCCCGCGCCGTTCGCGCGGCAGTTGTTCACGGAAGATGAAGTCACCAATCGGACCCCCGCCGCGCGCGAGGCGGTGCTGCGGAGGCTGCGCGAGGCGAATCCCCATCGCCCGTGGGATCCGCCGAGCGAGCGCGGGACGATTGTCCTGCCCGGCTTCGACGGCGGAGCGGAGTGGGGCGGACCGGCGGTCGATCCGCGCGGCATCCTTTATGTGAACTCCAACGAGATGGCCTGGCTGCAACACATGGTTCCGACCGCGTTGTTTGCCGGCGGCATCCGGCCGCTCTATGCGCAGCTCTGCGTGTCCTGCCATGGACCCAAGGGCGAGGGCAACGCGGCGCAGAACATCCCGAGCCTCGCGAATCTCGGCAGCCGGCTGAAACTGGACGAGATTGTCGCCCTGCTCCGCACTGGTCGTGGCGTGATGCCGTCGTTCAACTTCGTGCCCGAGGCCTCGAAGCAGGCGCTGGCCCGGTTGGTCCTCAACCCGGACGCGGAGGCGCCGGCCGATAGCCGCGAAGCCGCGACCTCGTCGGCCTCGTCCGCGACGGGATCGCCGTATGTCACGACCGGCTACAATCGTTTTCTCGATCCCGAAGGTTACCCGGCGATCAAGCCGCCGTGGGGCACCCTGAACGCGATCGATCTCAACACCGGCGAATATCTCTGGCGCCGTCCGCTGGGCGAGTTGCCGGAGCTCACCGCCGCGGGTTTGCCGCCGACGGGGACGGAAAATTACGGTGGCCCGATCGTCACGGCCGGTGGGGTGCTGTTCATCGCGGCGACCAAGGATGAAAAATTCCGGGCCTTCTCCTCCGTGACGGGCGAACTGCTTTGGGAAACCTCGCTGCCCGCGGCCGGCTACGCCACGCCCTCGACCTACGAGGTTGGCGGACGGCAGTTCGTCGTGATCGCGTGTGGCGGCGGGAAGATCGGCACGAAGTCCGGCGATGCGTACGTGGCGTTCGCGCTGCCGTGAGGTGAAGATTTATCGACAGGGTTTTGGGCGCGCACGAGGCGCGCCCCTGCGAATTGCGTTGTAGGGGCGTGGCTCGTCCCCGCCCGAATGGCTCCCCGTCGTCTGGAGGGCCGAACTCCGTCGAGGCCGATGGCATGGCTTCACGGATTCGGACTCGGGGGACCTCGTCCCTCCAATTGCTCGCATCGGTTTCACATCCGAAGAGGTGCACGACATGTTCTAGTCCCGCCCTGCCCGTGGTTCTAGTCCCGCCTTCAGGCGGACGGCAGCTTGATCTCACCCGCGGCGAACTTCGTGAGAAACCTCACCGCCACCTGTGCCCGCTCCACGAGGCTCGGCAGGTGGATCATCTCGTCGCTGCTGTGCAGGTGATCTCCGACCGGCCCGAGTCCGTCGAGATTCGGGAGCCCGCCCGCAGACAGGAGATTGCCATCGCTGCCGCCGCCGACGTGCTGCCAGGAGAAATTCACGCCGAGTTCACGTCCGCACGCCTGCCAGTGGGCGAACAAGGTTTCCTCGAAGGGCGTGACCTCCTTGGGCAGCCGGTTGAATTGTCCCGTGATTTCGATCCGATAACCGTCGCGGGCGTTGATCGGCGCGGCGAGTTCGTGAAGCCGGGCCAGCACCGATTCGCCGTCGTTCGCGCGGGTGATTCGGATGCCCACCTGCGCCGCCGCGAAATCCGGCACGATGTTCACCGCCGATCCTCCCTGGATCTGGCCGATGTTCAGCATCGTGCCCGCGAGTTGATCGTTGAGGGCGTGGACGGCGGGCAGATACTCGGCGAGCGCGAGGATGGCATTGCGACCCGCCGAGGGATCGCGACCGGCGTGGGCGGCCCGGCCGTGGCAGGTGAGCGTAAAGCTACCCGTGCCCTTGCGCGATTTCACGAGGTCGCCGTTGGCGCGCGCCGGTTCGAAGACCAGCGCGAAGGCAAACTTGCCGGACCGCGCCGCGGCCTCGATCACCGGCCGGCTTGCGACGGAACCGGTTTCCTCGTCAGGCGTGAACAGAATCTCGTAACCGAGCCGCGCCGCCACCGGCGAACGCTCGAACTCGCGCAGCGCCGCGAGCATGACCATGAGTCCGCCCTTCATGTCGGCGACGCCCGGGCCCCGCAGGGTGTTCGGATCCAGCAGGGTGCACCGTTGGAAGGAATGATCCGACGGGTAGACGGTGTCGTAGTGGCCGCTGCAAAGAATCTGCCGCGGTGCCTCTGGACGAACCGTCACGCGCAGTGCGCACGTCGCGTTCCCGGGGAGCGGGACATGCTGCACGACGGCGCCCGGCAGCGAACCGAAGTCGGCGGCGAGGAGGTGGCGCATGCGCTCCAGCCCGGCGACGTGCTCGCTGCCGGAATTCACGTTGGCCCACGAGATGAGTTGGTCGCGCAGCGCGGCGAGTTCCATGGCGCGACCGTGGGCAAGGCCGGCGGACCGGGCAAGGCGGGAACGGGGGCGTTCCGCCTGACGGCGGAGCTACGAACAAAAGTCGTCGGCACGTTTGGTAGTCCGCCTGCAGCCCGGCTATCTCACAGCCCGCGCACGCGATTGCAGCCCGTAGCGCCAGTCTCCGACTGGCGCCACTCCTGGCGGCTGCGACAGCGTGTTGGATTTTGCCATGGGTACCGGGAAATTTCCCGGCCAGGCGGAAGGCCGGCGGCCCGCGAGTCGGTTCTACCGCGGGGAATTCCGGGGCGGCGGGGCTTCGACCACCGTGAAGGGCGGACGTTCGAACGTCTGGCCATCGCCCGTCACGCGGGGATCGCCCGCCTCGGTCAGCGTCTTCATCAACCGGCCGGAAAGTTCCGCCTTGAGCGCGGCGTACGCCGGATCCGCCGCGAGGTTCCTCACTTGATCGGGATCCTTCCGCACATCGTAGAGTTCCTCCGCCGGCCGTTTGCCGAAGGCGAGGTCGTAGTACCATTTCCACCGCGGTTCGTCGCGGTGTGCGATCAGCCAGGCCTTGGTCGGGCCGCTGTCGAAGTCGGCAAAACCGATCCGGGTGTTCATCTCGAGTTCGCCGTTCGTCAGCATCTCCGGATTCAGGGCCGCACCCGGTCTGCCCAGCGGCCAGCGATCCGGCGCGAAGTTGCGGATGTAGACATGATCCGGCGTCCGCAGCGCCCGCTGCGGATAGGGCAGGTTGCCCTCGCGGGCGGTGTCAACATGACGTTCCCGCCCGGTGACCACCCAGGTGCGCGTGGGATCGACCTGCCCGCCGCGGTCCGAGCGCAGGACCGACACGAGACTGCGGCCATAGAGGCCGGCGGGCGGCGCCACGCCCCCGACTTCCATGAACGTCGGCGCGAGATCCGGCAGGCAGACGAAGTCGTCGACGATCCGGCCGCCCTTGCCGCCGGGCACCCGGACGACGAGTGCCACGCCCACGCCGGTGTCGTAGAGGTTGCACTTGCCGGAAGGGATGCCGGGCATCCCGTGATCGCCGCTCACTACGATCAGTGTGCGGTCGAGTTCGCCGACCGCCTGAAGGCGCTCGAGCAGCACGCCGAGATAGGCATCCAAGGCCTGCGTTTCGCCGAGATAGTCCGCCACGTCCTCGCGGATTTCGGGCACGTCGGGCAAAGACGCCGGCAGCCGGCCCTGCAAGCGATCCGGATCGATGCCCCAAAGGGCCTTGCCCGAACCCTTCACCCAGGTCCGATGCGTGTTGGTGGGGCCGAAGAAATAGTGCCAGGGCTGGCCGGGTTTCCGGTCGGCGAGAAACGCGTCGAAGTTCCCGCGCACCTGCGCGAGGATCTCGCCCCGCGCCTGTTCGACGCTCTGGCCGCGGCCCACGCGGGCGGTGGCTGCCTCCGAAAAATTGTCCGGATCCCGTCCCGCCTTCTCATAGGCGTAACGCTGGCCGCCAAACGGCGCGTCGATCGGAGTGCCGGGACTCCACACTTTGGAGGTCTTGCCGATCTGGTATCCGGCATCGCGCAGCATCAGGGGAAAACTGGGAATCTCTTCGTCCCAGACCGCGCCACGCAGGATGGCCCCGCGGCCGGTGTTGAAAAAATAGCGGCCCGACAGCAGCGAACTGCGGCAGGGCGTGCAGGACGGGGAGTTGACGAAGGCGTTCCGAAACAGGACGCCCTCGCGCGCCACGCGATCGATGTTCGGCGTGCGCACCACGTCGTTGGCCGTCGGCCGGCCATCGAGGCCGGCGTAGCAACTGGCGTAGCGGCCCCAGTCGTCGGCGAAGACGAACAGGATGTTCCAACGGGGTTCGGCGGCCGCGGGCGCGCCCGGCAGTGACGTGGACCCGAGGAGACCGCACAGGATGGAGAACAGGAGACGCGAGGACATGGCGGGGTGGATTCTGAAACGGGGTTGGCGGGGCGGCCACCGCTGGGAGATTGGCTTCCGTCGGAGCGTGTGCGTAGCATGGAGCATGCGGCAATTTCTTTGTTGGTTGGGCTGGTCGCTGGTGCTGGCGGCTGTCGCCCCCGGCGCCGATCTGGCGGTGGCTGGTCGAGGACGCGTGAAGGAATTGAAGATCACGATCCTCTCCACGATGCTCGCCGACGGTGACGAACTTGGGGAGTGGGGCTTCGCCGCGCTGGTGGAGGCCGACGGACACCGGATCCTGTTCGACACCGGTGCCCGCACGGACGTCGTGCTGCAAAATGCGCAGAGCCTGAAGATCGATCTCACGACGGTGCCCGAGGTCATCCTGAGTCACTGGCACAACGATCATATCGGCGGCTTTCTCCGGCTGCGCGATTCCGTGCGAGCGAAGGCCCCGACCGCGCTCGCTCGCACCCACGTGGCCGAGGGCATGTTCCTCTCCCGGCGTGCCACGCCGCCGCACGTCGAGATCAACCCGATGCTGCGGTTGAGGCCGGATTACGAGAAGACCGGAGGCGTCTTCGTTTCCCATGCCGGCCCGGTGCAGTTGTATCCGGGGATCTGGTTGACGGGCCCGGTGCCGCGGCGTCATCCGGAACGCAATTGGAGTGGCAGCGTGTCAGTGACCACGCCCGCTGGGGCCATCGAGGACACCGTCCCCGACGACATGTCGCTGATCGTCGATACGGAACAGGGGCTCGTCGTCCTCACCGGCTGCGGCCATGCCGGGGTGATCAACATCGTGGAGCATGCGCGGGACTTCATTCGCCCTGCGCGCCTCCATGCGCTGATCGGAGGAATTCATCTCTTCAACGCCAGCGAGACCTCTCTGGCCTGGACGGAGGACAAGCTGCGGTCGGTCGGAATCGACAACCTAATCGGCGCCCATTGCACCGGGATCGAGACGGTCTACCGCTTCCGCAAGAATCTTGGACTCGACCGCGCCCACGCCGTCGTCGGCGCCGTGGGCGCCGGATTCGAACTCGGCCGTGGGATCAACCCGCGCGAGATCGCCAAATAACGGGGGGCAATTTCGGCGGAGCCGAAATTGCCTAGGGTTTTGGCCGCACGCCAAAACCCTTATTGGGGGAAACCTTCGCTCGAAAGCCCCGGGAAAATCCGCAGCGCGTTCTTGTAGTACAGTTTCTTCAGGACGTCGTCCGGCAGATCGAGACCGTAGAGTTTCCAGATGCCGTGGTATTTGCGGATCGGATCGAAATAATCGTCGTCGGTCTCCAGCAGCCGGAAGTACGTGTAGTATTCGCCGACATCGTAGAGGTCCTTCCCGAACAGGATCCGGTCCTGGTACTTCTTGAAAAAACGCTGGGCGGCGCGGGGCTGCCGGCCTAGTTCGCTCGTGATGGCGCCGATCTCCGCGTACACGTTCGGCAACCGGTCGAGCAACTCGCCGAGTTTGCCGAGGTCATGACCGAGCCACCCGAGATGGGCGTTGATGAAGATCGTGTTGGGATGGCGGGCGAAGAGGTTGTGCTGCTCTTCGATCAATTGCTCCCAGGTGAAGTTGGTCTGCTGCGACTGGTTGCGGGTGGCCCGCAGTTTCAACTCGAGCCAGCGCTCGTTGTTTTTGTCCATCGGCTGGAAGAGGCCCCAGGGGTCCGCGGTGTGGATGAGCACCGGAATCTTGTACTTCGCGCAGACCTCCCACACCGCGTCGAAGCGCGGATCGTCCACCTTCACGCGACCCTTCGCGTCATTGAGCATCATGCCGAGGTGTTTCCAGACCTTGAGCCCGATGGCGCCGGCCTTGATGTCCGTCTCCACCTGGGCGGCGGCGCGGGCGGAGTAACCGGGTTCGTCGAGCCCGGCGTAGTCGATGTTGGTCATGACCGCGAAGCGCTGGGCGTCGCGACCTTTCATGGCCTTGACCGCGTCGGCGACCCACTTGCCCTGACCCCCGCCGACCGGCGAGTTGATCAGGATCCGCATGTTCAGGCCGTCCATGTCTTGGATCAGCTTGTCCAGCTTGCCGGGCGAGACGTCGCGCTGGTGGTTGTGGACGTCGATGAACGGGACTTCGCGCGGGTCAGCTTGTGCTCCGGGACGCGGAGCGTGGACTTCGGGTCGAACTCCTCGATGGAAATGGACTGCGCGGTGGCGACGGCAGCGGACGCGAGGGCAAGCAGGAGGAATCGGCGCATGGGGGAAGCGGGTTCGGGGTGGGGCGGAAGCCTTCTCTGATGGGCGGATCCGGTAGGGTCGTCAAATGGCGCCTGCAAGGCGGGGTTACCGAACTGTTAGCGACAAACACTCCCTTCCGGACGTCGAACTCGTCGAAGAGCCGCTGCCAGGTGAAATGGAAATGCCAGCGGCCGAGCCCGAACTCGAAGGCGAGCATCGCGGCCGTCCAAACCGCGCCGACGACATAGCCATCCCCGCTCATTGCTACGCAGAGGCTCCATCGGCGGCTATAGTTCTCTCACAGTGATTTTGGCCCGCGGGCCAAAATCATTCGCCGAACACTTTGCGGAGGTATTGCCGGCTCTGCGTCGCGATCACTTCGGGACCTTCCTCGAACTTGAAGACCTCGACGCTGACCATGCCATGGTAGTTCACCTCCCGCAGCGCAGCCACGATCGGCACGAAATCCACGTCGCCGAATCCCGGACCCTTGAGGTTGACGTCATTGGCGTGGAAATACGCGAACTGGCCGGCGCTCTCGCGGATGATCTGTGGCACGGTTTTCGCCTCGGAGGACATGGCCTTCACGTCGAGGATGATGCTCATGGCGCGGCTGGCGAACTGGGCCGCGAAGCGCCGGCCTTCCTCGGCGGTGTTGACGAAGTTGGTCTCCACCGGCGCCAGCGGCTCGAAGCAAATCACCACGCCGCGATCCTCGGCGCGTTTGACGGCGTCGCGAAAGACCGCAGTCGCCCACTGCGTGGCCTGATCGTAGCTGACGCCCTCCATGACATTCCGCTGCTTCGGCGAGCCAACGATGATCCGGTCGCCGCCGAGGTCGGCGCAGCAGTCCACCAGATCGACGAAATAGCGGGCGGTCCGGTCACGGACAGTGGCCTCGGGATGCGTCACATACATGCCCTCGGCCTGCACCAGCACCCAATGCAGACCGCTGATGCCAATGCCGGCGCGGGCGGCGGTGTCGCGGATCTTCGCGCGATCCGCGGCGGAGAGATCCGTCACGTGTTTCGTGATCGTGAACGGCGCGATTTCCACGGCGTCGTAGCCGGCGTTCTTGGCGTAGCGGAACGTGTCTTCGAGCGACCAGCCCTGGAAAATCTCGTTGCAGATGCCGAACTTCATCCGGAGAGGGAAACGGGCGCGCGGGTGGGATTCAAGGCTGGGGTGGGTGGGCCCACGCGAAGCCGCGAAGAGCGCGAAGGCGGCTAGTACGGCGGAGCCGCAACCCAAGAATCCTCCCGGAAATGTGCGCTCCACTCGCGGACGCTCGTGGCTACGGGAGCGCCCGCGGGGGCGCTGGCGGGGCAATCCGATTGACGCGCCCAGCGGCGGCCGGAATAAAAACGGCCTGAGCATGATTCGTGAACTAGGCGCCACCTCCGTTTCCCGCCCCGGGTGGCCGGTGCCGCGGGTGATTCGCTGGATGGCGCTGCTGGCGGCCTTCTTCCTGGGGGTGATGACGCTCCTGCGGGTCGCGCTGTACCTCACCCTCGACCGGGCGACGCTGCCGCTTGCGCAGGTCGCGCCCGCGTTCCAGCTCGGGTTGCGCTTCGACTTTCGGGTGATCGCGAGTGCGATGTTGCCGCTGCTGGTCCTGGGCAGCATCGGCTGGCTCGATCCCTTTCGCGACGCGCGACGCCGTCGCGCCTGGACCATGGTGCTCGGGTTGTTCAGCGCGGCCCTGCTCTTCGTCTATGTCTCTGATTTTCTTCACTACCGCTATCTCGGACAGCGGCTGAATGCGTCGGTGCTTGGTTTCCTGGAGGATGCGAGCATCTCGGCCGGGATGGTCTGGCAGACCTACCCGGTCGTGCGCATCGGGCTGGCCCTGATCGTGGCGGTGGCCGTCTTCGTGGTCGCGATCGGCTGGGCGCACCGGGTGGCTGCGGCGGGGGCGATCCCCTCCCGGCGCCGCGTCCGGATGGGCTGGTTTGTCGGCGTCCTGCTGGTTTGCCTCGTCGGGATCTTCGGCCGGCTGGGACAGTATCCGCTGCGGTGGAGTGACGCCTTCAACCTGCGCAACGATGCGCTCGCGAACCTCGCGCTGAATCCGGTGCAGTCGTTCATCAGCTCGCTCGATTTCCGGCAGTCGGGCTACGACCTCGCCAAGGTCCGCGAGCATTATGCGACGATGAGCGCCTACCTTGGGGTGACGAATCCCGACGCCGCGCCACTCAACTTCGAGCGGCGCGAGCCGGGTCGGCCCGGCACCGGCCGGCCCAACGTCGTGCTCGTGATCTGCGAGTCGTTCAGCGCCTACAAGAGTTCGATGTGGGGCAATCCCCTCGATCCGACGCCGTTCTTCAACCAGCTCGCGCAGCAGGGCCTGTTTTTCGACAACTGCTTCACGCCGCACTTCGGCACCGCGCGCGGAGTCTGGGCCGCGCTCACCGGCATTCCCGATGTCGAGCCGGTGGAAACGGCGAGCCGCAATCCAACGCTCGTGGATCAGCACACGATCATCAACGACTTCACCGGCTACGAGAAATTCTACTTCATCGGCGGCAGTTCGAGCTGGGCAAACATCCGCGGCCTGCTGACGAACAACATCGACGGCCTGCACCTGTACGAGGAGGGGCGGTTCGAGTCGCCCCGGATCGATGTCTGGGGAATCAGCGACAAGAATCTCTTTCTCGAGTCCAACCGGATCCTCGCCGCGCAGACGAAACCGTTCTTCGCGGTGATCCAGACGGCCGACAACCACCGTCCCTACACGATCCCGAAGGAGGATCTGGACGAGTTTAAGAAGGTCGAAATTCCGGCGAACGAGCTGAAGCGCGCCGGTTTCGAGTCGCTGGCGGAACTGAATGCGTTTCGGTACACGGACTTTGCCTTCCAGAAGTTCATGGAGGCGGCGCGACGGGAGAAGTATTTCGACAACACGATCTTCGTCTTCATCGGCGACCACGGGATCGGCGGCAACGCGGGTCAGATGTTTCCGCCCGCCTGGACGGTGAACGATCTCACCTCGTATCACGTGCCGCTGCTGTTCTACGGACCCAAGTTCGTGGCGCCGCGCCGGGTGCACGCCGTGGCGTCGATGGTGGATTTGCTGCCGACCGTCGCCGGAGTCGTCGGGATCCCGTATCGCAACCACGCGATGGGCCGCGATCTCGTTCGCCAGCTCGAGGCGGATGGCGGCCGCAGCAACGCGGCCTTCATCGTCGATCATCACAACAAGTGGGTGGGACTCCTGAAGCAGCAGCACTTCGGCCGGCACCAGCGCGACGACCGTTCGCGTCGCGAACGCGTGTGGGCGGATTTTGCCAGCCCGATGCCGGCGGGGGAAACGATGCCACCGGACGACGAACAGAACGCGCTGGCGGATGCGTTCCACCAGACGGCCCGGTATCTTCTGCTCCACAACAAGAAGGTCCCCGCCGCGAAGGGATCGGAGTAGGGGCATGATGAGCGCTTCCTGGGCGACGACCGGCGGGCGAATGGCCCCGCCCCTGCGCCGCGGACTGATGTTCGCGACGCTCGCGACCGTGGCGTGGATCGGCTGGCGGGACGGTCCGACCCCCGGCGCGCCGCGGCGGCTGAGCGCGACGCCGGTCCAGTCCACGCTGGTCGCGGCCAACGAGGAAGCGGCGATCCACCGCGAATCCTGGGTCGATCCCGTGGATCACACGCCGTCCGCCCACAGTTGCTCCACCACCATCCTGCCCAACGGCGACGTGATGGCGGTGTGGTTTGGTGGCACCCGCGAAGGCGCGGCAGACGTGGCGATCTTCACCGCCCGCTACGATGGCCGGCGGGGCGAGTGGTCGGCGCCAGCGAGGGTGGTCGATCGCATGACGGCCCGCGCGGAGTTAGGCCGGCCCGTGCGCAAGGTGGGCAATGCGGTGATCTTCGCGGACCAGGCCGGCACGGTATGGCTGATGTATGTGACCGTCACCGTCGGCGGCTGGTCGGGCAGCACGTTGAACGTGAAAACCTCGCGGGATGCCGGCCGCACCTGGTCGGCCAGCGAGCGGCTGACGCTGAATCCATTTTTCAATCTCAGTTCGCTGGTGCGCAACAAGCCGGTGTTCGCGGACGACGGACGGATCGGCCTGCCGATCTATCACGAGATGGCGACCACCTATGCGCAGATGCTGTGGCTGACGCCCGGCGCGAACGGCCGCCTCGCGGATTATGCCGTGCGCAGCCTCGTAGGGACGAAGGGTGTGATCCAGCCGGCGGTGGTCCCGGGGAGCGGAGGCCGCGCCATCATGGTGCTGCGCGATCACGGTCCAAGACGGCGGCTGCATTCCGCGCACTCGATGGACAACGGCTGGACCTGGACGACACCGGTGGGGGGCACGCTGCCGAATCCCGATGCGGCGACCGATGCGCTCCGGTTGCGCGACGGGCGGTTGCTGCTCGTCTACAATCACGCGACGTCGGGCCGGGCGAACCTGCGGCTCGCGGTGTCGGCGGATGAAGGCCGTTCCTGGATCCAGGGTCCGATGATCGAGGACGAAGCCGGCCGGGAGTTTTCCTATCCCTGCCTGAGCGAGGACGCGCACGGGCGGATTCACCTGACTTACACGTGGCGACGCCAGCGGATCAAACACGTCGAGTTCAACGGGGCCTGGCTGCGCCAGGCACTGGCGGCGGAGGCGGGGAAACCATGAACGTGATCGCGTCCATCTATTATCCCGCGGCGGTGGCGGCTATTCTGTGGCTGCTGTTCCTCCGCGTCGGCGTCCGTTTTTTTCCGAAATCACCCGGACGCGGCACGGTAATTGGAGCAGGTGTCTTGGCGGCGGCGATTTGCTTTGTCCCCGTAGCCGGCCTGCCGCTCTGGCGCCTGGGATTCGGCGTGTGGCCGAATCCCAGTCTGCCATTGGTGGGACTGATGATCGCGACGCTGAGTGCGCGCATCGCCGGGCGAACGCTGCTCACGGCCATGGATCGCGAATCGATTTGGATCTTTGGCGCGGTGGCGGGAAGCATCCTCTACCTGCACAACGTCGTCCCGTTGGGCGCGGATCTTTATTATTGGGGTTGGGACAGCCGCGTGATGCCGATCGTCGTGGGCCTGGTCGCGGTGGGGTTGCTGCGGGCTGGCTATCGGTTGGGCGCTTTGCTCCTCCTCGCGATGATCGCGTTTGCCGCGGGCGCCTTGGAATCGACGAACCTCTGGGACTACGTGGTCGATCCGGTTTACTGGCTCATCAGTCTCGGCGTCGTGACGAAGAGGGCGATCGGGGCGTGGAAGCGGCGGCGGTCTCCAAGCGGGGACATCGGGACGGCGGATCGTTCCTGATTTATTTTGAGCGATCGCCGGTCGGAGACTGGCGCTACGTGGCGCCAGTCTTCGACTGGCGAAATCCATTTCGGCGAGCGGATCGCCGCGATCTCACCACACCACTCGGCGCGGATCAGCGCCGGTGGGCCGGACGAATCCGCCGGGTGGTGGCGGCGTGGACGGGACGGCAGGCGTCGTCGTCGGCAGGGACTCCGCACGCAAATGCTCCACCAGGCGGCCCACGGATTCGCATGTGGCGCTGAGTTCGGTTTCACCCGGATGGCGGGGCATGACCGAGAGCACATCGCCGCCGCGGATCCGATCGGCGGCGGCCCGCATGATTTGCAGGCGGCGAACCAGGGGATGGAGGAGGAACCAGCCGGCGAAGGTGAACGCGACCACAAGGGCGATGCCCCAGCGGGCGAGGCGCCGCTGCAACTCCCCGACCGAGGCGAAGGCGCGATCCACGGGCTGGCGAACCGCCACCAGCCAGCCGAGCCCGCGGTAGTCGCGGAAGCCGCGACTCTGCGAGAAGCCCGTGACGTAGCGCGTGCCGAGGGAGAAGGTCTCGATCAGCGAACCGCGAAAAACCCGCGGTCCGGGCCGGGGCGGCGCGTTGGGCGGCAACGTCCAGCCCGAGGCGCCGGTATCGAGCAATACGTCGGTGTCGCCGGCATAAACCGTCACGCCGATTTGCTCGCGGTGGGCCGTCTGGGTGATGACGGAGCGCGCCACATCCGCCGCCCAGGTCCAGCGCACGTGGGCGCCGAGGACACCAATCGGGCGTCCGTCCATGCCCTGGACGGGTACGGCCAGATCGAGGTAACGGGCCTCGCCGTCGCTGCCGGTGGGGCGCGGCAGTTCGGGAATTTCGTGGAGGTGGCCGGCGAACGGTTTTTCCTGGGCGCCACGAAACCACGGCCGCGTGGGCGCGGACTCACCCTCGAAGCGCCGGCCGGTTCCCGCGGTGATGTGGCCGCGGGTGTCGGCGAAACCGACCCAGGCGAAGTCTGGCCACTCGGCCTGCAGTGCCTCGAGGATCTCCCGGCGTTGCGCGGCCCCGGACTCACCGGCGAGCGCGGTGCGAAACGCCGGGAGCGACGCGAGGAACTGCAACTGGTGCTGCCGTTCGTAAATGACGCGATCAATTTTGTCGCCGACCTCGAACGCGAGCGTCTCGAACGTCGCGCGGGTCTGGACGTCCACGGCGCGCCGGTGAACCTGGGTGGCGAACCAGACCGTCAGCGCCACGAAGGCCGCCGCCCCCACGCCGATCCAGAGCGCCGCGCGCGCGCGCAGGCTGCAGCGGGGATCGAATATGAGCCACCACTCCCCGGGGGAGGCCGCGCGGCTCGGGGAGGGCGTTGACTCCATGCGGGGCAGGACGGATCAAACCGGAACAAGTCACCGCGCGGCCACCGGCCGGCCGCTCACTGCGGCATCGGCATGAGCGTCGTCCGCTGGCAAAGCTGGAGCGGCACGTTCCACGGGTCGCGCAGCCGGATCAACAGCGAGCCGTCGGCCTGCGGAGCCTCGAGGACAAGGGGGGCGCCGGAGTGCTCGAGGCGCGCGCGATCGGCCCGGGCGTCGGCCGCGACGACGGCGAGATGAAAATTCAGCGGGTGCAGCGCCTTGTAGTCGGGGATCGTGGCCTTCGGGTTGGAGTAGAGTTCCACCACCACGCGGCCGGTCTCGTCCGCGAGGAAGTGCGTGAAGGGCGCCACGGTCATCTGGCGCACGATCTTGAATCCGAGGTTGGCGACGTACCACTGGGCGTGGGCCGCGGCATCGGGGACATTGATGGCAAAGTGTTCGAATTTCATGGGTAGGGGTAAGCAGTTTTGAAAATCGAGCGGCGAAGGCAAGTGCCGCCAGGGGCAGGTGTTGGAACCGAGGGGTGTAGGGTCGCCATTTGCCGGCGGGCCCGGAGATTGCGACAGAAAGCGGGCCCGGCGACGAGCGCCGGCCCTACATGGATGCACGGTTTCGGCGCCTGCCCGCGTCCTTACTCGACGTAAAACGGAATCGAAATCCGCTCCGTCTCGTCCACGAACAGCGTGCACCGGTGCTCGCCCCCGCGCAGCGTGAACTTCAGCCGGAACTGCTGGATGTACCGCCACGAGTCGAACGTCAGCGACTGCAGATCGATGGTGAACGTTTGCGGTGGCGTTTCCAGTACGCTCGCGCCGTCGGAGTCTTCGAACCGCACGCGGACCATGTGGGGACCCTCCTCGTCAGGGAAGAATCGCACGACGCAGACGAGCGCCAGATCGACGTCGGCCGCGCCATCGATCAACAGGGCCAGTTCCGTCGTGCGGGTGATGGAGACTGCGCCGTTCTCGACCGTGGCCGATTCGCAGAGCGTGAAGATTTCGACATTCATGGGCGAGTCAGGGGGCAATCACGACGCTGCGCCGTTCGTTGTTGTCTGGGACCGCGTCGGAGAGCCCAGGGGGATTCACGAGGCGCGTCGTATACAAGAGTGAACCGGCGCTCTTCAGGGCCTGCTCATTGACCGGCGCCTTCGCCACGTAGCTCTCACCGGGCATCAGGCTTGGCAGGGTGAGGTTCGTGTCCGTGGCACCGCCCGCGACGTTCAAGGTCAGGCCGGTGACGGCTTGTCCACCGCGGTTCTGGATGACGACCTGAATCTGGCGATGGGTCGCGTCATGGAAATGGGTGGCGATCGCCGTGTCGAAATAGCCGGTCCGCTGATAGTTCATCGCCCAGTCGAGGTTGAGGATGCCGTGGCCATAGGCGGGATCGCTCCCGGGCACGCCGGCGTCGCTCGCGGTCTGCGTGACGATCTGCGCTGCGGCCTGGGCGGTGAGCCCGGGATTCTGTGACATCACCGCAGCAATGGCGCCGGCGACCAGCGGGGCGCTGGCCGACGTGCCATCGACGAGGGCGCGCGCGCCGTCGAGCCAGGCGGTTTGTACGCCGTAGCCGGGCGCGGTGAGCTGCAACTGTGCGCCGGAGTTGGAGAACATCACCTGCTGGGCAATGGCATCCACGGCTCCGACTGAAATGACGCGCGGATCGGCCGCGGGCCAGGCGAGCGCGGCGGCTTGATCGTTGCCGGCGGCCGCGACGATGACGGCGCCGCGACCCATCGCGTAGTCGATCGCGGCGTCGAGGAGCGGCGCGGTGGCGTGGCCACCGAGGCTCACGTTGATGATGCGAGCCCCGGCGTCCGCGGCGGTGGCGATCGCCTGGGCGAGCGTGAAGAGGTCGCTTGTGCCATTGGCATCCGTGACGCGGATGCTGAGGAGGTTGGCGCCGGGGGCGACACCCGGAGCATCGGCTGAACTCCCGGCCGCGAGCGCGGCGACTGCGGTGCCGTGGCCGGCATCGCGGCCCGTACCCGGTGTGGTGCCGAGTCCGATGTCGAGCGCACTGAGCCGACCGCCGGCGAGCGTGGGATCGCCGGCCACGCCCGTATCGAGGATGGCAATAGTGACCCCGCGGCCCCAGGTGGCGTTTTCTTGCCGGCGCGTGTCGACGCCGAGAAAGCCGAGGGCCTGATTGCCGAACGGCACCTGATCCACGGCGGCGCGATTCTCGCGGACGGGAACGGTGGGCACGCCGAGCGTGTAGTTGGCCGAGATCGCATCGTAGTCACCGGCATGTGCGATCAACTCGGCCTCAAGCGCGCTGAAACTTCGATGCCGCACTCGCACGCTGCGCAGTCCGGACAGCTGGCCGAGAACCTCGAGTTGGGAACCGCTCGCGCGGCCGAGGAAGCGCTGCAGGCCGGCCTCGTCCTTGAAGGTGAGCACGGTTTCGCGTGCGCGGACCCCGGTGCGATCGAGGAGGGCCTGCAACCCGGCGAGCAGCCCGTGCGGGTCGGCGACCGGTGCCGGACGTCGCGTCACCGCGCCGGAGCTATCCGGGCGCGACATGACAGGCGGGGCCTCCTGCCGGGCTTCGATGACCGGGACTGGCGGCCGGCGTCCCCACCACAGCGCTAGCACCAGCACGCCCGCGACGATGGCGCTGAGCCGGAAGACAAGGAGGGTGCGTGGGTTCATGGGCTCGCGGGCGCGATCAAAGCGCACCATCGCACGCGACTCAGCTGGGCCCGTGGCGGGTGACGCGGTGGAGTTGCCACGAGTTCCAGAGATTGTGCCAGAGCACGTAACACGTCGGGCCGAGCGCCACGAGCGGGCTGGCATAGGTGAGCGCGAGATAGATCGTGAAAGTCGTGTTCTTCTGCCCGAGCGCCTGGCTGGCCTCGCGCTGAAACTCGCGGCCGCCGATTAGCCGGCCAAGCCCGAAACTGACCGCGCACACGAGGAGCGAGACGATGACAATCTGCACCACGGTCCGATGGGGAAGATCGGACTGGCTGCGGAGGAAGTCGGAGGTGTTCGCCGTCACGAGGAAGAGCGTGAAGACCCAGAGCCCGAAGGAACCGTTGGCAAAGCGGCGCGGCCACCCCGCCGCGGCAGGATGGATGGCGCGGACGACCCGCGCCGCGAGCATCGGGAGAAAGACCACGACGGCCATCGTCCCGAGCACCTGCGTGAAACCCGTGGGACTGGCCCGGCCGAGCACGAGGGGCAGCAGGAGCGGGAGCAGGGCGGAGATGACAACATTCGTCAGAAGAAACGCGGCCACGACGTAGTCCACCCGTCCGCGCAGGAAGCCGATGATCACGGGCGCGGCGATCGCAGTGGGCGTGATGCCGCAGAAGAACGCGGCGAGGGCGACATCCCGTCCGCCGACGAGCCAGCCGACCGCCCAGCCGGCGAAGCCCATCGCGATGTTGGTGCCGAGCAGGATGAAGTGGCTGCGGTGCAGCGCCTCCCTCGACATCTGGGTCTGCAGAAAGACGAGGAAGAGCATCGTCATCACCAGCCAGCGAATCGCACCCGAGGCGGCATGCGCCTGCGGCAGCAACACGCCGAGGAGAATCGCGGCGAGGATGGCGGAGGTGCGGGCGAAACCTTTCACGTGGATTCCGAAGCTAAACGGATTGGCGTGGCCCTGTCCGTGAGGACAGGGCCTTCTTGATCGCTTCGCTTAAAGCCGTCCCGCTGCTCACGCAGCGGGCTACAAGGCCAACTTCGGAATCCAAGTTTCACGTGACCGGAGGCTCCGGCTCCGTCGCGGCGGGTGCAACTCAATGCTGGCCGTGCGATTCAAGCGCGCGGCTATCCCGCTGGTTGATAGTCGAGATACGGCCCGAGCCAGCGTTCGGCGATCGGGACGGGCATGCTCTTGCGCGCCGCGTAGTCGGCGACTTGATCGCGGCCCAGCTTGCCCACGGCGAAGTACTTCGCGTCCGGGTGATTGAAATACAATCCGCTGACGCTGCTCGCCGGGTGCATCGCGAAGCTCTCTGTCAACGTGATGCCGGTCGCGACGGAGGCGTCGAGGAGCGGGAAGAGCGTGCCCTTCTCGGTGTGATCGGGACAGGCGGGATAACCCGGGGCAGGCCGGACGCCGCGGTACTTTTCGCGGATGAGGTCCTTCATCGCCAGATTCTCGTTCCGGCCGAAAGCGCAGAGCTCGCGAGCCCGCTTATGCATCAGTTCAGCCAGGGCCTCGGCCAGACGATCGCCGAGGGCCTGGGCCATGATGGCAGAGTAGTCGTCGTGCGCCGCCTTGAACTCCGCCGCGAGTTCCTCGACGCCGTGGCCGGCGGTCACGGCGAATCCGCCGACGTAATCGATCCGGCCGGAGTCGCGGGGGGCGAGGAAGTCGGAGAGGCAGTGGTTGAACTGGTCGGCGGGCTTCTCGAGTTGCTGGCGCAGGCAGTGGAACTGCGTGACGACGCGGCTGCGCTGCTCATCGGCGTAAACCTCGATGCTGTCGCCGACGGCGTTCGCCGGCCAGAAGCCGATCACCGCCCGGGCGGTGTAGCGCTGCTCGGCCACGATCCGGGCGAGGAGATTCTGGGCATCGGCGAAAAGCTTCGTCGCCTCGGTGCCGACCACCGCATCGGTCAGGATGTCCGGGAAGCGTCCATGCAGTTCCCACGCGCTGAAGAAAGGGCCCCAATCGATGAACGCGACGATCTCGTCGAGGGTGAGATCCAGGGTCTGAGAGTTGAGAGCCGAAGGCCGTGAGCCTGTCGAAGGGTTGAAGGTCGAGTAGATGCGGGTGCCGAGGAACTCGGGACGAGGGATGTCGACGGCGGCCCAGTCGAAGGTTTGCCGCCGGGCGCGGGCCTCGGCGAGCGAGAGGAGCGGGCGCTTGCTGCGCCGCTCGGCGAACTCGATCCGCTGGCGTTCCTGCTTGGCCGTCACGTCGGCGAGGTACGCGGGTTTCTGCTCGGGCGAGAGCAGGGCGCTGACGACATTGACGACCCGTGAGGCGTCGAGGACGTGGACCACGCCGGATGCATATTCAGGGGCGACCTTCACGGCCGTGTGCGCCGCGCTCGTGGTGGCGCCGCCAATCAGCAGGGGCACGGTGAAATTCTGCCGCGTCATCTCGCGGGCGACATGGACCATCTCATCGAGGGACGGCGTGATTAGTCCGGAAAGCCCGATGATGTCGGCCTGTTTCTCGCGGGCGGCGGCGAGGATTTTATCCGCCGCCACCATGACGCCGAGGTCGGTGACCTCGTAGTTGTTACAGGCGAGGACGACGCCGACGATGTTCTTGCCGATGTCGTGCACGTCGCCCTTCACGGTGGCGAGAATCACCCGGCCGTTGGCGCGGGTGGCTGCGCCCGTGGCGGCGAGCTGGCGCTTTTCCTCCTCCATATACGGAGTCAGGTAGGCCACGGACTTCTTCATCACGCGGGCCGACTTCACGACCTGCGGCAGAAACATCTTCCCGGCGCCGAAGAGATCGCCGACCACGCGCATGCCGTCCATCAGCGGGCCCTCGATGATGTCGAGCGGGCGCGGGTACTTCTGGCGGGCTTCCTCGGTGTCGGCGTCGACGAAGGCATCGATGCCCTTGACCAGCGCGTGCTTGAGTCGCTCCTCGACGGTCGTTTCGCGCCAGGCGTTGGCGGCCGTCGCAGCGGCTACCGGGCTGAGCGTGGAGGGTTGGGCGGTGAGGGTTGTTTTGAGCTCGTCGGCGAAGGTGACGAGCCGCTCGGTCGAGTCGGGGCGGCGGTTGAGCAGGACGTCCTCGACGCGTTCGAGCAGGTCGCGCGGGATCTCCTCGTACACGCCGAGCATGCCGGCGTTGACGATCGCCATGTCCATGCCCGCGCGGATCGCGTGGTAGAGGAACGCGGTGTGCATCGCCTCGCGGACCGGGTTGTTACCGCGGAAGGAGAAGGAAACGTTCGAGACGCCACCGCTGACCTTGGCGTGCGGGAGGGTCTGCTTGATCAGGGCGGTCGCCTCGAAGAAATCGACCGCGTAGTTGTTATGCTCCTCGATGCCCGTCGCGACAGTGAGGATGTTCGGATCGAAGATGATGTCCTCGGCGGGGAAGTCGGCCTGCGTGGTGAGGAGTTGGTAGGCGCGGGTGCAGATGCGGACCTTTTCGTCGCGGGTGGCGGCCTGGCCCTGTTCGTCGAAGGCCATCACGACCGCCGCGGCGCCGTAGCGGCGGACGAGGCGGGCGCGGCGGAGGAACTCGTCCTCGCCGTCCTTGAGCGAGATCGAATTCACGATGCCCTTGCCCTGCAGACATTGGAGACCCTTCTCGAGGACCGTCCATTTGGACGAGTCGACCATGATCGGCACGCGCGAGATTTCCGGCTCGGCCGCGATCAGGTTGAGAAACTTTACCATCGTCGCCTCGCCGTCGATCAGCGCCTCGTCGACATTGATATCGAGAACGTTCGCGCCGCTTTCCACCTGCTGGCGGGCGATCGCGACACAGGCATCCCAATCTCCGGCCTTGAGTGCCTTGGAGAACTTCGGCGAGCCCGTGATGTTCGTGCGCTCCCCGATGACGAGGAACTGCGAGGCCGATCGGGTGGGCGTGGTGGGCTCGGAAGACATCAAACGAAACAGGGGATCAGTGCGCGGGAGAGCCTAGCCCGGATATTTCACGGTAACCATGACAAGATCCAACACGCTGGCGCAGCCGCCAGGAGTGGCGCCGGTCTCTGACCGGCGTCCCGCCAGTCGGAGACTGGCGCTACGGGCTGCGATCGCGTGCGCGGGTCGTGAAATTTTCGGGCTAGCTCCGGTAGGGCCGAGACGATCCGAAGAAGCGGCTTCGGTGGAGGGTCGAGCTCCGTCGAGGCCGAAGGAACCCAAGGCAACGGCCTCGGCGGAACTCGGCCCTCCAGGAGGTGAAGACGGAAGCAGGTTCATGCGACCAGCAACGGCTCGAGGCCGCTGAGCCGCATGGCCGTCACCGGCGCCGGAATCTTTCGCTGAGGCAGGGAGCGGACCGCGGCGGCGATGGCGGCGATGTGGGCGGGCGTCGATCCGCAACAGCCACCGACCAGGTTCAACCAGCCGTTGGCTGCGAATTCGCCGAGGACCCCGGCCATGTCCGCGGGCGTCTCGTCGTACCCCCCGAACGCGTTCGGCAGGCCGGCATTCGGATAGCACGAGACGTAGCAGTTCGCGATTTGCGAGAGCTCCTCCACGTACGGCCGCATGGCCGCGCCGCCAAGGGCGCAGTTGATCCCGACGGAGAACGGCCGGGCGTGGGAGATGCTGTGGTAGAAGGCGGCGATGGTCTGGCCCGAGAGAGTGCGGCCGGAGGCATCGGTGATGGTCACGCTGATCATCAGCGGCACCCGGGTGCCGCGCTCGGCGAACACGTTCTCCGCGGCAAAAAGTGCGGCCTTGGAGTTCAGTGTGTCGAAGATCGTCTCGATCAGCAGCGTGTCGACGCCGCCGTCGAGGAGCGCGCGAATCTGCTCCGTGTAGGCGGCGATGACCTGGTCCCAGGTGACGGCGCGGTAGTCGGGCCGGTTGACATCGGGCGAGAGCGAGAGGGTGCGGTTGAGCGGGCCGACGGCGCCGGCGACGAAGCAGCGCCGTCCGGGTGTCGCGGCCTCCGCGCGCCGGGCGGCGCGGCGGGCGCACGCGACGGCGGCGAGGTTGAGATCGGTGACGATTGACTCGAGGTGGTAGTCCGCCTGCGCGATCGAGGTGGAGCTGAAGGTGTTCGTTTCGACCAGGTCGGCTCCGGCGGCGAAGTAGTCCGCGTGGATTTGCTCGATGATGTCCGGGCGCGTCAGGCTTAGGAGATCGTTGTTGCCCTGGAGATCGTGCGCATGGTCCTGAAAGCGCCCGCCCCGGAAGTCCGCCTCCTTCAGGCCGAAGGTCTGGATCATCGAGCCCATGGCACCGTCGAGGATGACAATCCGGGAGGCAAACAGGGCTTCGAGCGCAGCGGCGGGGGGCGTGGACGGGGCGTTCGACATGGCAGTCCGAAGCTAGATGGCTGGCCCGCTTTGGCAAGTTACATATCGACGCATCGGCATTCGTTGATGCGTATGCTTCAGATAGGACTTGCCGCGGGCGCTCCGGGGCGGTGCGCTGCGCGGGTCACTGTTCTTTGTTTCTTCCGGATCGTTGGGAAGGCCGTGAAAACCGGCCACAGTTGCGCTGCGGTAACGCATCACAAACCCGTACCCGGCCGTTTCGCGGCGGGGGCAAAGCCAATCTCTGACTCCGGTCGGGGGTGAAGGCACGGGCGAGGAGGCGCGCGGCGCGGGCGAACCCCTGGTGGGTCGTCCGCGCCGCGCGCGACATATGCGGAGTCCGAACACC
>CAINHV010000250.1 GCA_903848965.1 uncultured Opitutia bacterium
CGTGGCCACGAGCGTGAGTGGCTCGCGTGGCACGGGTCTCCCGACCCGTCAGCCAGGATCGGAATGCCTTCCGCGGGTCGGGAGACCCGCACCACTCGCTCACGCTCGCAGCCATGGAGGGACCGTTGCTCAACTTGCGCCTCGTCGTGGCGTCGGATTGTCCCCAAGACGAACAGCCGTGCGCTACATCATCTATGGGGCGGGAGCGATTGGATCGATCCTCGGCGGTCACCTCTGTCGCTCGGGTGCCGACGTCGTGCTGGTGGGGTCTCAGGCCCACGTCCGGGCGATCCGCCGCCGCGGCCTGACGCTCCGGCTCCCGGAGGAAACGTTGTCGATCGCCATTCCGGCGGTGACGCGGGCCGTGCAACTCGCGCCCTTTCGCCCCGGCGATGTCGTGCTGCTGTGCGCCAAGACCCACCAGACGCTGCGCTGTCTGAGTCAGCTGCGCGCGGCGGGCGCACCACCGACGCTCCCCGTTTTCTGCTGCCAGAACTCTTTCCTGAACGAGCCGCAGGCGACGCTCTTCTTCGATCGCGTTTACGGGGTGGCCGTCATGGTCGATGGGATCTTCCTTGAACCCGGCGAAGCCGTGCATCCCACGGGTCGGCGCCACGGACATTTGGAACTCGGCCGTTATCCCCGCGGCCTCGATCCGCTGGCGCGGCGCGTCGCCCGTGATCTGCAACAGGCGGGATTTTCCGTTCGCCCGACCGCGGACGTGATGCGGAGCAAGCGCGCCAAGTTCGTGCTGAACATGGCCAACGCCGTCATCGCGATCACGAACGATCCCGATCGCATGGCGCCCGTCGTGACGATCCTGCGGCGCGAGGCGGAGCGGGTATTGCGCGCGAGTGGATTAAGCTGCGAGCCCTTCGCGGCCTTTCGTCGTCGGGCGAGCCAAGCGTCAGGTGAATTGCGTCTGCCACCGGACGCGAGCGCGGCGGGGCTGATCGCCGATTCAACCTGGCAAAGCCTGTACCGTCGGAAGGGGAGCGTGGAGACGCCGTTCTTCAATGGGGTGATCGTCCACCTCGGCCGCGCTCTCGGAATTTCAACTCCCGCCAACGCCATCGTCGCAGAAGTGGTTGGGATGATGGCGAGGCGGAAACAACAACCGGGACGTTACACGGTGGCTCAGGTGCTGGCGCGGATTGCGGCCCGCCGCGGTGCGGACAAGGCCGCGAAGAAAGCAGCACGAGTGAGGTAGCAACGAGCGCCAGCGAGTTGAGTCATGCGCCGTCAACGCGCCGGCGCTTGTTGCGATCGCGTGGTTTCGTCTAATCCGCGGGAGGCGGCTGACTGCCCGGCGGCTCCCCGCGCAACCGGGTGAGATCCGGATCCGTAGCGGCGGACGCAGCGAAATTCGCATCGAGGGCGATGGCCCGGTCCACCCGCGCGCGCGGCGACCAGATCGCCGCGCTGGCAGGCGTAGCAACCGAGATTGAACTGGATCGTTGCTACCTGGGGATGCCGCTCTTCGGCCGCGAGCAGGATTCCCTCGGCCTCAGCCAGGGAACGGGAGCGGCGCGTGGCATAGGCCCACGTGATCCAAGCTCCGGCGTCCTCGGGCGCCCGCATGACCAGCGTCGCGGCGAGCTTGGCCAACTCAGGCCACGAACGCTGTTCCTGCAGGACCGCGAGGCGCACCGCCACCACCGTCAGCAGCTCATTGCTCGGCGCCGGGATGCGTTCGAGCTCAGCTGCCGCCTCGGCAAGCATGCCGAGTGCGAGGTAGCCCTGAGCATGGGACAAATGGCGTTCGATCCGCACCGGATCGAACGTGTCCGCGGCTGCGAGTGGGTCAATGACGTGACGGGGAACCAGCGTGGCACGGGCCTCCTGACCCGTGGGAATAGTAAGGCGAGACAGATCCGTCTTCATGGGGCGGGAGACCCCTGGCACGTGGAATCGCGTGCGTCAGCGGCCTGTTATTTTTTCTTCTCGCCGCCGAAGAGTCCCTTGATCGCGTTGACGGCCCCTTTGACCGTATCGGCGGCGGCGGCTCCGGACGTGCTGTTAATCTTGGTCATCGCCTGGGTCGTGGCCGAAACGATGCTACCCGTGACATTGCGCATGACGGCGGCGACGACCTGGCCCGGGGTGATCCCGCCCTCCGCTGTGCCGATGTCAGTCATATTGATTGGGGGCATGGGCAGCGTCATCGCGGCGCCGCCGAGGCCCAGCTTTACCATGCCATCCCGGAGTACGAATTTCTTGATCATGATCTTCAACGGCTTCCCGCTCTTATCCTTGGCTTCGGTGCCGGGCTGACCGAGCGACTGTTCGATATTCTTCAGGAGATCGCCCACATTGCTGGCCACGATCTTGGTCTCATAGAGAAACTCTGGCTGGTCGATGATGATTTCGTTGATCACGATGTGGTCGCCGAGGATCGAGAACAGTTCCAAGTCGATGTGGATCCGGCCGAGTCGGAAGGCGTCCTGCTCGGTCCAGCCCTTCGGGTTGCCGACGTTCAGGCCCGTCAGGGTGCCGGCTCCGGAAAGAGGGGAGATGTGGGCCGCATCCAACTGCACTTTCGTCTGCGTGATGCCCGGGCCGAACTTGTTCACCCCGGCCTTCACCACCGAGCCGAGGAAGAATTGCATGAAAATATAACCACCGACCGCAAGGACGAGGACGGACGTGAGCGTAATCCAGACGGCTTTTTTCATGATGGAGAAAAGGGTGGGCGACGCCCGAAATACCTGCAAGCCCACCGGTCGGCGGCTACTTATCGCCGAACGCCGTGTTCTGGGGCCGGCCTTCCGTCTTCCCTGAATGGCGGTTCGCGGCCCGTGCCCCGGCCCGGGGCACGGCGAATTTCGCTTGTCAGCCTCGCCCCCGGCCGGACGCTGGGCGCCGCGATCGCGCATCCTAAATTTCCATGGCCCAAGCCTACACCGAAGCCAGCATCAAGACTCTCTCCTCGCTCGAGCACATCCGGTTGCGACCGGGGATGTACATCGGGCGACTGGGCAACGGAACCCACGCCGAGGACGGCATCTACGTTCTCCTCAAGGAGACGATCGACAACTCGATCGACGAATTCACGATGGGCTTCGGCCGCAAGATTGAGATCGAACTCAACGAACGGATGCTCCGGGTGCGCGACTACGGCCGCGGGATTCCTTTGGGCAAGCTGATCGACTGCGTCTCGATCATCAACACGGGCGCGAAGTACGACAGCGAAACCTTTCAGAAATCGGTCGGCCTGAACGGCGTCGGCCAGAAAGCCGTTAACGCCCTCGCCCTCGAGTACCGCGCCCAGGCATTCCGCGATGGCCAGACAAAGCTGGTCGAATTCGAGAAGGGGCGGCTGCGGAAGGAGCACAAGGTTGCCAAAAGCGAGGAGCGCAACGGGACGCTGATCGAGTTCGTTCCCGACGAGTCGCTCTTCGGGAAGGACTTCCGGTTTCGGGCCGAGTTCATCGAGGACATGCTCTGGAACTACGCCTTTCTCAACCGCGGCCTCACGCTCACGTTCAACGGCAAGGCGTTCAAGTCCGAGCACGGCTTGCGCGACCTGCTGCAGAAGAACCTCAGCGGCGAGCCGTTGTATCCGATTGTCCACCTCGAGGGCGAGGACATCGAGGTCGCGTTCACCCATGGGGCGCACTACGGCGAGGAGTACTATTCCTTCGTCAACGGCCAGCACACCACGATGGGCGGCACGCACCTGACGGCCTTTCGCGAGGCGCTCGTCGACACGATCCGCAATTTCTTCAAGAAGGACTACGACGCGGCCGACGTGCGGCAGTCGATCGATGCGGCGATTTCCGTCCGCGTGATGGAGCCGTTGTTCGAGTCTCAGACGAAGACGAAGCTCGGCTCCGCGAGTGTCGGGCCCGACGGTCCGAGCCTGAAGGAGTTTGTCGGCAAGTTCATGCAGCAGTCGCTCGACCCGTACCTGCACAAGAACAAGGCGACGACCGAGGTCCTGAAGAACAAGATCGAGGAGAACGAGCGCGAGCGGAAGGAGCTCGCCGGCATTCGCAGCCTCGCGCGCGATCGGGCCAAGAAGGCGTCGTTGCACAATCGGAAGCTGCGCGACTGCCGCGTCCACCTCGGCGACCGATCGGAGCGCAACGAGGAGAGCACGATCTTTATCGTCGAGGGCGATTCCGCCGCGGGTTCGCTGACCGCGACGCGCGACGTGCAGACACAGGCGGTCTTCGCCTTGAAGGGCAAACCGCTCAACACCTACGGACTTTCGAAGAAAGTCATCTACGAGAATGAGGAATTTCACCTCCTGCAGTCCGCGCTGAATGTCGAGGAGGGGCTCGACGGCCTGCGCTACAACAAGGTCGTGATCGCGACCGATGCGGACGTCGACGGCATGCACATCCGGCTGCTGCTCATTTCGTTCTTCCTGCAGTTCTTTCCCGATCTGATTCGCAACGGGCATCTCTTCATTCTCGATACGCCGCTCTTCCGGGTGCGGAACAAGAAGCGCACGATCTACTGTTACTCGGAGACCGAGAAGCAGGCCGCCATGGCCCAACTCGGGGCGAGTCATGAAATCACGCGTTTCAAAGGCCTCGGGGAAATCTCCGCTGGCGAGTTCAAGGACTTCATCGGCGAGAACATCCGGCTCGAGCCCGTCAGCCTGGCGCACCTCTACAGCAGCGACGACCTGCTCAGTTTCTTCATGGGCAAGAACACCCCCGAGCGGCAGGACTTCATCATCGCCAACCTGAAAGTGGAAAAGGATCTGGTCGAGGTGTGAACGGGGCCCGCGCCGCGACCGTCCCAGAGTTGAAATCTTTCCCGACGCGGGCGTGAGTACGGCCATGGGATTGGCTATTCGTCGGGTTGCCACCGGACTGTTGGCGCTGCTGCTGCTGGCCGGAGCCGGGTGCACGACGCTGCCTCGAACCCGGGTTTCCCTCGCGGATGTCCCGGTCGCCCAGGCGCCACAGGCGGCCGAGAACCTGCGCCTCTTTCACGCCGTCTGGGATCTCGTGAATCGCAAGCACTACGATCCCAGGTTCCAAGGCGTGAATTGGGAGGAGACCGCCGCAACCTTCGGACCGCGGGTGGCCGCCGCGCGTGACGAGAAGGAACTCTACCTCGTCCTCAACGAAATGCTCGGGCTGCTGCATGACAGTCATACCCACGCGTTGACGCCCCGCCAGGCCCGCGAACGGCGTACGCAGGTCCGTGTGCGCACCGGCTTCAGTCTCGCGTTCATCGAAAATTGCTGGGTCGTCACGGAAGTGTTGCCCGAGAGCCCGGCGGAACGCGTGGGAGTGAAAGCCGGCTGGATCGTCGTGGCCCGGAACGGTCAGCCCCTCGGCGCGCGAATCGACTTTCGGCCGCAGGAAGGGGAGGAGGCCCGCTGGGATTTTCTCGATGACGGTGATCGGCCGATCTCGCTCTCGCCCAGGGCGACGCGGCTCTCGACCGCGTCGCGGCAGGTGGTGCGCCCGCTCGAGGACGGTTTCATCTATCTCCGCTTCGATGCCTTCGACGGCGTCGACCGCCGCTGGCTAGGCCGGCAGCTCCAGGAGCATGCGAATGTTCCTGGCGTGGTAATCGATTTGCGGCGCAATCCGGGCGGAGAGACCTTCTCCCTCGGGATCACGATCGGCGAGTTCTTCGACCGGCGCGTCGACTGCGGCACCTTCACCCCCCGGGGCGGCGGGCGCTCGATCAAGAACTCCTGGCAAATCGGCTCGGCGAGTTATCGAGGCCAGGTCGTCGTCCTCGTCGAAGGCGCCACCGGCAGCGCCGCGGAAATATTCTCCGCGGTCTTGCAGGACCACAAGCGCGCCACAGTGATCGGCCGGCGCACCGCGGGAGCGGTACTCGCCAGCTGGTTCCATCGCCTCCCGGACGGCGGCGAACTGCAGCTCAGCCGCGAGGACTACGTGGCCCCGGGCGGACGAAGGATCGAGGGGAACGGGGTCGAACCCGACGTGATCGTGACGCGAACACTGGCAGATATTCGGATCGGTCGGGATCCCGATCTGGCCGCGGCCCTCGAGGTTCTGCGTGGGAAAGATTGAGTCGGAGCAGGGCGCATCGCGGTTTCTTGCAGCGGCCGACCGGCACTTGCTGGTAGTCCCGCCTTCAGGCGGAATCCGAGTGGCTCAATGCTTCCGCCTGAAGGCGGAACGACCAACCACGGTTGACGGCAGAATCCTGAGATGTGCCCGTCGGTCACTGGATTGCCGCCGGCCCTTGACGCGCCGCTGGCGCGTGCCAGCGTCCGGAATTCACCGTTCACCCGCGCGCAATGCCGAAGAAGAAAGTAGCCAAAACCTCCGAACAGTCCGAATTGCCACTCGATGCCGCCGCCCCGCCGGTCGGTGGGAACGGAGCGCCCGCCGCGGGTAAAGTTCCGCTGGAGCCCGCGGCGGCGGCCGCCGAACCGACGGTGCTGACGCCCGCGGAAACTGAAGTCGCGCTGCCGCCCCCGCCGCGCCGGGGCGGGAAAAAAGTCCAGGATGAGGATTCCCCGCTCGCGACGAGTTACCGAAGCTGGTTCCTCGAATACGCGAGCTACGTCATTCTCGATCGGGCGGTCCCGCACATCGACGACGGCCTCAAGCCGGTGCAGCGGCGGATTCTCCACACCCTGTGGGAAATGGACGATGGACGCTTCCACAAGGTGGCGAATGTCGTCGGAGCCACGATGAGGTTTCACCCGCACGGCGATGCCTCCATTGGCGCCGCGCTGGTCGGCATGGGACAGCGCGGTTACCTGATCGAGCCGCAGGGCAATTTCGGCAACACGCTCACCGGCGACGAGGCGGCCGCGCCGCGTTACATTGAGGCGCGCCTGACGAATTTCGCGAAGGACGTGCTCTTCAACCCCAAGACGACCACCTGGCAGATGAGCTACGACGGCCGCGCCCGTGAGCCGGTCACGCTGCCGGCCAAGTTCCCGCTCGTCCTGCTCGACGGCGCAGAGGGCATCGCGGTCGGCCTCTCGACCCGCATCCTGCCGCACAACTTCAACGATCTTTGCCGTGCGGCGATCAATCACCTCCAAGGAAAGACGTTTCGCATCCTCCCGGACTTCGCGACCGGTGGCACCGCGGACTTTTCGGAGTACAACGACGGCGATCGCGGCGGACGCGTCAAAGTTCGGGCAAAGATCGAGCAGCGCTCGAAATGCCTGCTCGCGATCACCGAGCTGCCGTTCGGCGCCACGACGGAGTCGTTGATCGAGTCGATCCTCGCGGCCAACGCCAAGGGCAAGATCAAGATCCGGCACGTGGACGACAACACGGCCGACACCGTGGAGATTCTCGTGCACCTGCCGCAGGGCAGCGATCCGGATCAGGTCACCCAGCAGCTCTACGTCTTCACCGGCTGCCAGCAGAACCTCGCGCCCGCCGCGTGCGTGATCGAGAACGACAAGCCGCAGTTCCTCGGAGTCCGCGAGATCCTCAGGCGCTCCGTCGATCGGACGAAGGAGCTCCTCAAGCAGGAGCTGGAGATCAAGCTCGAGGAGCTCGAGCAGCAATGGCACTGGGATTCGATCGAGCGCATTTTCATCGAGGAGCGAATCTATCGGCGGATCGAGAAGTCGAAGACCTGGGAAAGCGTCCTCGCGGAGATCCGCGACGGCCTGAAGCCCTTCGTGCAACAACTGCGTCGTCCTGTCACCGACGAGGACATCACCCGGCTCACGGAAATCCGGATTAAACGCATCTCCGCCTACAACCGCTTCCAGGCCGACGAGGCCCTGAAGAAAATCGAAGAGGGCATCAAGGAGACGAAGACGAACCTGAAGAGTCTCACGGCTTACGCGATCGCCTGGTTCGAGATGCTGCAGGAAAAGTACGGCAAGGGGATTAAGCGCCGGACGCAGTACGACGAGATCGAGCAGATCAACGCGTCCGAGGTCGTCTCCGCGAATCAGCGGCTCTACGTCAACCGCGAGGACGGCTTCATCGGCCTCAATTGGCGGCAGCACGAGTTCGTGCAGGACTGCACCATTCTCGACAGTGTGCTCTGCATCATGCGCGACGGCTCGCTCAAGGTGTCCAAGGTCGCGGACAAGGTTTTCATGGGCCGCGAGATTCTGCACTGCACCGTGTTTCCGAAGGACGGCGACCCGAACTTCTACACGATGGTGTACCAGGACAAGGAGTCCGGGAAGGCCTTCGCGAAGCGCTTCCAGATCGGCGGCTTGTCCCGGGACAAGCTTTACCCGCTGGCCAAGTCCGAGGGTTCGAAGATCATCTATCTTGATGTCGCCAAGACGGAGAAGGAGATGCCCAAGAAACTGCAGATCTTCATCGATGGCCGCAGCGGTGCGCGGGTTCGCGAATTGGAATTCGACCTGGCTCCGGTCCCGCTAAGCAGCCGCAGCGCCAAGGGCCTCACGGTCACCAAATGGCCGGTGAAGGAAGTGAAGGGGATCGACCTCGCGTTGCGGTGATTTCGGCGCTTTCGGGCTGCGCGGGAGAGCGAGTGGCGCCCCGACAGACGGAGAGGTGTTGCCGCGCCCGGCGTCTTGCTCAGAACCGCGTTTACCTGGCCGCCGCTGCGTCAAGGTACACGCCCTTGAGCGAATGGTGGTCGAGGAGGTTGCCGTACCAACCTTTCACCTCGGGGCGCCGCAGGTTGTTGCGGGCATAAAAATAAACGGGGGCCAGCGGACACTCCTCGACGAGGATTTGCTCGCAGCGCTGATAAAGTTCGTAGCGCTTCGCGGTGTCGGATGTTTCCCGCGCCTCGGCGATCAGGCGGTCGTATTCTACGTTCTTCCAGCCGGTCTGGTTGTTGCCGTTGTCCGACGTCATGATGTCGAGGAACGTGCTCGGGTCGAGATAGTCGCCCACCCAGGCGAACCGTGCGATCTGGTAGTTGAGCGTGCGCATCGAATCGTTCCAGACCTTGGCCTCCTGATTGTAGAGTCCGATGTCGAGCCCGAGGTTCGTGCGCCACATCTGCTGGACGGCCTCGGCGATCTGGCGATGGCCCTCGTTGGTGTTGAAGAGCAGCTCGAGCTTCGGAAACCCGCGCCCTTCCGGAAATCCGGCCGCGGCGAGCAGGGCCTTGGCCGCGGCGAGGTCGGTCTTGAGGTGGGCCGTCGCCGTGAAGCCGGCGACATTGGGCGGACAGAAATTACCCGCTGGAAGCTGGCCGCCGCGGACGACATCGCGGGCAATGGCCTCGCGATCGATCGCCATCGCCAGGGCGCGGCGCACGCGGGCGTCGTTCAGCGGCGGGACGTTGACGTTGAATCGGAAAACGTAGGTCGCGAGCAGGACGGTCGGGTCGAGGAAGGGGCTCTGCTCCGCCTTGTAGACGGCGACCTTCGAGGTCGGAATCGTGCTCGTGACGTGCAACTGGCCGGAGCGAAAACTTCGCTCCTCGGCGTCGGCGCTCTCGATGGGGTAAAAGTAGACCTCGTTCAGCTTCACTTGGTCGCGATCCCAGTAGGTCTGGCTCTTCGTGCCGCGAATAAATTGGTTGGGCTTCCACTCGGTGAGGGTGAAGTAGCCGTTGCCAACCAAGTTGCCCGCCCGGGTCCACGGACTGCCGCGCTGATCGATGCGGCCAAATTTCTCGACCGTCGCACGATGCAGCGGGTACCAGGCGGAGTGGCAGATCATCGTCGGGAGGTAGGGGACGGGATGTTCCAGCGTGAGGACCAGGGTATGATCGTCCGCGGCCCGAACTCCGATGGCGTTGGGATCGGTAATCTTGCCGGTGTGGAACGCTTTTCCGTTTTTCAACGCGTGCAGCATGCTGGCATACTCCGCGCCCAAGGCAGGCATCAGCATCCGCTGGTAGGCGAAGACGAAATCATGGGCCTGCACGGGGTCGCCGTTCGACCACTTGGCCGTGGATCGCAGGTGAAACGTCCACGTCAGATTATCCGCCGCCACTTCCCACCGCTCGGCCACGGCCGGAATCGGTTCGCTGGTCTTCGGATCGTATTGGAGCAGGCCCTCGAAGAAGGCCATGACGATATGAAAATCCTGCTGGCTCGAGATGATGTGCGGATCGAGATCAGTCGGTTCTGACAGATTGCCGAGGTGAAGGATCTGATCGCGATTGCCAGTCTCGACGGCTGTGCCGCGCTTGGTGCAGCCGGCGCCGCATACCCCGGTCAGGGCGACGGCGGCCAGCAGCAGGGGTTGAAAAAGGGAACGGGTCGCCATGCGGAAAGGGGGAAAACAAAAGCCACGCGGTATGATCGCGTGGCTGAAGGACTGGGGATTCGGAAGCTGCGGGCGTTACTTCGCCGGTTCCGCGGCGGGGCGCTGCGGCGAGGAGAGTTGCGGCCCGGTCTTGGCTGACGGCGCCTGCGCCTGGAGCTCCGTGAGCCGGCGCTCGATGTCGGCCATCTTGCCCACGAGTTGCTCCTCGAGCCGCTTGCGGTCGCTGCTCGTGACAATGCTGAGGCTTGCGGCGTCCTTTACGATATTCGCCGGCAGGGTGAGAAGCCGGGTGATTAGACCTTGGTCCTTCACAGAGCTGAGATAAAGGGCGGTGATCTCATGCGAGATTTTCAACGCGTCCTGCGCGACCGCCTGGGTCTGCTGGAGATTGTTGTTGAGCTGCTGGTTCTTCGCGAGCTCGGCGGTCAGGACGTTGCCCACCTGATCCGAAATGCGCTGGCTGTAACGCTCGATCGAGTCCCGGGTGAGATTCTGATCCTTCGCCATTTCGCTGAGGATCGGCTGAATTCGCTCGGTCATCCGGCCCGACACCTTGTCGACCTGCTCGTTCTGCATCCTGTCCGCTTCCTCTGGCGACTTGGGCATCTGGTTGAACGGTTGCATCTTCTTCGCGATCGCGTCGGCCAGCGCGTCCATCCGCTCGACGTTGAGCTTCTGCAGCTCTTCATCGGTGCGGAACATGTCCGCCTCGCGCTTGGCGACCGCCTCGCGCAGGAGCTTGTTCGTGGCCTCGATCTGCCGGCGATTGTCGTCGGTGGCCGCCTTCAAGGCGTCGTTCTGCTCCCGCAGGGGGGCGAGTTCGGTTTGCTGCTTCGCGCTCAGCTCCTTGACGGTCTGCTGATGGACCCAGAAGGCGCCACCAATGACGAGCAAGGCGGTGAGAATCACCGCAGGAATTTGTTCAGAGAATTTTTGCCACATATGCGTAAGCTGAAGTTACACTGAATAAGACACTCCCCAAGTTGGGAAGCAACGCCGCCGTAAGCACCCGGTTTGCAGTTGTTTTTCGACTTTCGCTTCGCAGGGTTTCAGCCATGAGCCTGAATCGATGCGAGCAGCGGGTCTTCGATTACCTGCAGCGCCACCCGGATGAGAGACACCATTGGCAGGGAAAGTTTCAGGCCGCCGCCAAAGCCGCTGACAGTGTCCACGTTGCAGCAGACAGGCTGGCCCAGGAATTATGGCGTTACTACGAGGAGCGGAGCGCGGTGGTGCAGCCCTTCAAGGATGCCGTGCTCCATGAAGGGTTGAAGCGCACCAGCATGAAGAATCTGGCTGAGCTGCTCCTCCGCCTTTGGACCGAATCGAAACAGAAGCCGTTGCAAAAATTGGCGCCGTCGTAAGGCGGGCCGAGTCAGCCTCGGTTAATCTCGCTGTCGGGTAACAAGGCAGGCCTTTGAGATCTTCGGCCAGAAAAGCATTCCCTCAATTGGAACAATGACCGGTCGATACTTACTTACTGGGAGCTTTAATTTCTCCTCCGCTTAGCGGGGGAGAATTGGGGTAAGTAAGAAAGCAATGGGCGGGTCGCTTTAGGGGTAAGGCGGCCCGCCCTCTTTTTCGTCCGGATTCAGGGATGTGTCCCGCAATCGGCCTTAACGCCGATCGAGATTCTCCCTCACCGCGGAAAACAGCACTTCGATGGCATGGGGATGCGTCCCGATTAATTCGGTGAAGTGACACCGAAGCGGGGCAGCGGCCTTCGCTTCGGAGGCGATCGCAATCTGCGCGAGGTCGCCTTCCGCGCCGGCATGACGGCCGGGCGAAAGAAACAACGGGGCGATGACGACGTCGCCGGTGTTGAATCCCGGATGCGCAAGCTGTTCGGCCAGCAGCGGGCGATTGTGCGGATGCTCGGCACCCTCCATCGAAGCGGCCGCCAGAGGTCCGATTTCCGTCCCCAGCTCCACCCGGATCCGATCCGCCA
>CAINHV010000251.1 GCA_903848965.1 uncultured Opitutia bacterium
AGCGTCGGGAACAGCGGCGGCATGTACATTGTGAATAGCGCGAAGAGGCCGGAGAAGAAGCCGATCAGCGGGCACCAGAACCAGGCGAGTTCGGCGAACGTGCGCGGCGTGGCGAACGCCCCGATCATGGCGAGCCCCAGTCCCGCAAACAGCCAGACGATGGCGCGCCGGTTGCCGAGGCGCCGGGCCAGCCAACCGGCGGCGAAGTTGCCGAGGATTGCCACCGCGTTGACGAGGAAAAAGGCGCTCGAAACCATGCCGGTGATTTCCGCCGTGGGCACGCCTTCCGACCCAGCCAACCGGCGGAGGTGTTGCGGATGCCAGAACATGAAGAGCCACCACGCGGACAATCCCAGGGCGCAGACGACGGTGGTCGTGATCGTGGTGCGAAGCACGCGGCCGCGGAAGAGTTCGCGGGCGCCCGGGTTCCGATGCTGGACCGCGGCGTCCGCCCGCTGCCACGTCTCCGGTTCGGGCACATGCCGGCGAATCCAGAACACGAGTAGTGCGGGCAGCACGCCGACGAGGAACACCCAGCGCTCGGCATTCGGGGGCAGCACGAACGAGAGCACGGTCACCACGACGGCACTCAGGAGGATCCCGATGTTCACGCCGGTCTGGAGCATCGCCGCCATCCACGGCCGCCAGGCCTTGGGCCAGGTTTCGGCGAGCAGCGCGGCACCCACTGCCCATTCGCCGCCAATGCCGAGCGCCGCAATGAAGCGGAAGATCATCAACTGCCACCAGGTTTGCGCGAAGGCGCAGAGGCCGGTGAAGAGGGCGTAGGTCAGGATCGTGAGGGCGAGCGCCCGACTGCGGCCGAGGGTGTCGCCGAGTCGACCGAAGAATGCGCCGCCGACAGCCCAGCCGAGGAGAAAGGCCGCCTGGATGTAGGCGCTCTTTTCCTTCACCGCCGGATCGGCTGCGCTGGCGGCGTGGAGCAACTGCACGACGAGTGGCGCCGCGATGAGCGTGTAAAGGTGGAGTTCCAGTCCGTCGAACAACCAACCCAGCCACGCTGCGATGCCGGACTTCCATTGCTGGGGTGACAACTCGCGAAGGTGCGTGGCCTCGGGGGAACGGGCCGGCGCGGGGGCAACGGGGGGCGAACTCATCGGGGAGGGCGCAGTGCGCCACGGAGTGCCCGGCCCGCCTTGGTGCACGCGGCATGGCGCGGGCAGGTCACCAGATGATCGTTCACCATGCCGCTCGCCTGCATGAAGGCGTAGCAGATCGTGGAACCGACGAATTTGAATCCGCGCGCGAGGAGGGCCCTGCTGAGGGCGTCGCTCTCCGGCGTGCGCGCCGGGACGTCCTTCATCTGCCGGCGGCGATTCACGATCGGCTTCCCGCCGACGAACGACCAAAGGAACCGATCGAAGCTGCCGAACTCCTGCTGCACCGCGAGAAACGCTCCGGCGTTGGCGATCGTCGACGCGACTTTCAACCGATTGCGTACGATGCCCGCATCGGTCAGCAAGCTCGCGACCTTCCTCGCATCGTAGGCGGCAATCCTGGGCGCATCGAACGAATCGAACGCGCGGCGATAATTTTCCCGCTTGGCCAGGATGGTCGACCAGCTCAGGCCCGCCTGGGCGCCCTCGAGGGTCAGCAATTCGAAGAGCGCGCGATCATCATGCAGCGGCACGCCCCATTCGGTGTCGTGGTATTCGATGTCGAGCGGCTTCGTGGGCCAGGGACAACGGTGCTTCGCGAGCCGGGAGGAGGTGGCCATGGGAAATCACTGCGTCTTCAAATACGCGACGATGTCGGCGACGTCCTCGGGCTTCAGCCCAAGTTGTTCCGCGCCGAGCATCAGCGATCGGCCGAGCGGCACGCGGGTCTTGATTCGGTCGGCGGGAATCATCTGCGTCAGCCCACCCATCGATTGCACGACGAGCGGATCACCGAGCCCGATGACGATTCCGTGGATCACGGTGCCGTCCACGAGCGTGATTTCAGCGCCGTCGAAGCCATGGGCAATGTCGGAGGAGGGATTCACGATCGCGTTGATCACAACTTCGGTGGACTGGCTCTTCGCGAAGCCGGTCAGCGTGGGTCCATACTCGGCGCCGGTCGCGCCGATGCGATGGCACAGCAGGCAGGCCTGGGCGGTGCTGGCTCCCCGGGCGGCATCGCCAGGCAGTGCGGCGAGCGTGGCGACCGCAGGAAAGCGTGTGGGATCGGCGCGCGGGATGACACTCGATGCGACCTTGACCGCGTTCGCGTCGTAGAGTCCGCGGGTTTTCAGGGCCGCGTCGAGTCCGTGATCCTTCCAGCGGGTCTGACGGTAATTGAGCAGCCACCACAGCGCGTGATCCTTGACGCGTCCGGTGGATTTCTGGGCAAGATCGAGCAGTGCGCCGGAGGCCTCCCGCGTTGACGTGAAACCGAGGGCGGTCACCGCCGCGAGCCGATCGCTCTCCGAAAGGTTCGTGGCGGCCGCGCGGGTGGCGAAGGCCCCCTCGGCGCCGGCCGGCGTGAGCCGCCAAATCAGGTTGGCATAGGAGGCTGGCCATTTGGCCGCGTCGGTATCCGGCGCGGAGACGGCGAGGGCGGAGTAGAGGGCGGCCTCCTTGCCGGTGGCGCCAATGCCCCATGCCTCGAGGTAGGCGCGATCGCGGCCGTCGTAGCCCCGGGCGACGGTGAGCAGGAGATCGCGCGCGCCGTCGATCTGCACATCGCGCAACGCGAGGGCGACTTCACGGCGCACGGCCGGCGACGGATCGCTGGCGAGCCCGCGGGCATGTTCGAGGAAGCGATGCCCGGTCCGGCGCAAGGCGCGAAACGCCGCGATCCGCATCAGCGGCTCCGACGACTTCAATTCCTGCTCCACGCGGGCGAGGCCTTCGGGACCCAGTTCGGCGAGGAGCCAGACGCTGCGGCCCCGCACATAAGGATTCGGATCGTTCAGCAACGCCGCCACCGGCCCGACCGACGCCGCCCCCTTGGCCTGCAGCCGCGAGTAACCGAGGGCGCGAACATTGACGGCCGGATTCCGCAGCGCGGCGATTTGTCCCTCGGTCGTCGCGAGATCGAATTTCGGCACGGTCAGTTTTTTCCCTTTCGGCGCGATGCGGTAGATTGTCCCGCCGGTGCTGGTGTCGAGATCCTGGTGCCCGCCGACGCGGGGATCGAACCAGTCCGCGACGTAGATCGCGCCATCGGGACCGACGGCGATGTCCGCAGGGCGGAACCAGGTCTTCAGCTCCGCGGAAATTTTTCCGCGCTGCGAATCCATGCCGGCGAACTGCTGCTCCTGGTTGCTGGTGAGGAAGTCGAAGCGGTCGAGTTGGTAGCCGGCGCCGTCGACCTTGGGAAAGTAGCCGAAGATCGTGTTCCGGGCGGACTCGCAACTGAGCAGGACGCCGCGCCACTTTTCGCCCAAGGCGTCGCCCTCGTAAGTCACGATGCCGGTCGGCGCGCCGTTGCCGTAAACGTCGCCGACGGGGATGGTGCCGGGATCCTGCTGGCGCCATTCGGCCACCGGGGTGCCCTGGGCGGGGCGGCGGTCAGCCTGCCAGGTGCGCGAGCCATCGCGCGAAAAGAATCCCGCGTTGCCGTATTCCATCAGGTAACTCGTGCGCGCGGCAGGCGGGTCGTCGTTGTCGTTCTGGAAGACGTCGCCGAATGACGTGACCGTCTGCTCGTAGCTGTTGCGAAAATTGTAGCCGATGACCTCGACGTTTGTGCCGTCGGGTTTCATGCGCATGGCGAATCCACCGACATAGATGTGGCCGTCGTCGCTGCGGGCACCGGCGATCGCGATCGGTTTGAACGGCAGGGGCTGCGGCGTCCCGCTGCTGCTTGAAGTCGGATCGTACACGCTGCCCACGCGAAACGTCCGGCCGGAACGATCCGTGAAGTGGGCGCCGGTGTTGCCCTGGTTGAAATACCAGCGGCCGTCCGGACCGACCGTGACCGAGTGCAGGGAGTGGTCATGGTTGCGACCGTTGAAGCCGGTCAGCAGCACGTCGCGTTGATCGATGCGCGGATCGAATTTTCCATCCCGATCGACGTCGGTGTAGACGATGAGGTCGGGGGCATTGGAAACGACGATCCGATTGTCGATGACCGCGATTCCCAGCGGGGCGAGCAGGGCGGGTTCCTGGACGAAGACCGAACTTTGGTCTGCCTGGCCGTCGCCATCGGTGTCGGCGAGAATCATCACGCGATCGCCGTCCGGATCCCGTCCCTGATGCCGGCGGTAGTTCATCGCCTCGGTGATCCAGATCCGCCCCTGCGCATCGATGTCCATGTTGGTCGGATTCCGGAAGAGAGGAGACCGGGCCCAGACGGTGATTTCGAGATCGTCGGGCAGCGCAAAAAGGCCCGGAGGCACCAGGGGCGCGGGCGGCTCAACTCCCGGCGGCAGCGGGGGCAGCGGGGGCGACGTGGCGGGTTGCTGCGCAGAGACCAGGCTGCTGATGGTGCTGAGCACGAAGGCCACACGGCAGACTCGGGCGAAACGTGGGGAGAAGCGCATGAGGCGGACGATGCGCCAGCGCGG
>CAINHV010000252.1 GCA_903848965.1 uncultured Opitutia bacterium
GGAGTGATTCGAGTGCGGCCTCGGCGGAGCTCGGCCCTCCACCCTGCGCAGGTCAGATTCTCGGGAAGGCTGGGTTTGAGCCTGAAACCAGGAAGCCAGGAAGCGGCCCAACTCCGGTTCCTGGATTCCTGGCTTCAGGCTCCAAAGAGCTCGGGCTCCTACAGCTTCAAACGGACCCACTAACCCATTTTCAGATCGCAAGCATACCCGAAACGCCGCCGGATATCCGGTCCCTCGCGTTTCCCATGCCTTCTCCCATTCCCGACGTCGTCCTCATTGGCGGCGGCATCATGTCCGCGCACCTCGGTGCGATGCTCAAGCGCCTCGATCCGCGACTCGCGATCGAGGTTTTCGAGGCCGCCGACGAGCCCGGCCGCGAAAGTTCCGACGGCTGGAACAACGCCGGCACCGGCCACGCGGGACTGTGCGAACTCAACTACACGCCGCCGCCCGCCACCGCCGGTGCACCCGTCGATGTCACCAAGGCCCTCGAAATCTTCGCGCGCTTCGAGCAATCGCGCCAGTTCTGGAGTTACGCCGTCGCCCACGGCCTCGCGCCCCGGCCCGCCGAGTGGATCCGGGCCGTCCCGCACCTGAGCTTCGTCCGGGGCGATGCGCCTGCCGCGTTCCTGCGCGCCCGCCAGGCCGCCCTGGCCGCCCACCCGCTCTTCCGCACGATGGAGTTCACGGCGGAGCGCGAAGTCCTCCAGCGCTGGGCGCCGCTCCTCGTCGAGGGCCGCGCCGCCGGGCCGCTGGCCGCCACCCGGATTGCCGCGGGCACCGACGTGAACTTCGGCGAACTCTCCCGCCGGCTCCTCGGCTGGCTGGGGGCGCAGGAAGGCTGCCGCGTTCACACCGGTCACCGCGTCACGCAGGTGCGCCGCGCCGACGCCGGCTGGGAACTGGTTGTGCGTCATCTCGATTCCGGGGAATCGCGCCCCATGCGGACCCGCTTCGTGTTCATCGGCGCCGGCGGTGGCACCATTCCGCTCCTTCGCGCCACCGGGCTGCCCGTCGCCCGCGGACTCGCCGCCTTCCCGATCGGCGGCCAGTGGCTGGTGTGCGACAACCCGGCCGTCGTCGCCCGTCATTTCGGCAAGGTCTATGGTTCGCCGCCGCCGGACTCCGGTGCGCTCGGCGGACCGCATCTCGATGTGCGGCATCTCCACGGCAAACGGGTCCTGCTCTTCGGCCCCTTTGCCACGTGGACGGCGAAGTTCCTCCATCGCACCGGTCGGTACACTGACCTGCCGTCCTCGATCGGCGCCGACAATCTCGGCACCCTGATCCGCACCGGGCTGCACAATCCCGTGCTTGTCCGCTTCCTTGCGCAACAGGCGTTGCAACGTATGGAGTCCCGCCTCGCGGCCCTGCGTGATTATTATCCCGAGGCCCGGACCGAGGACTGGCGGCTGGTCGATGCGGGCATTCGCGTCCAGGCGCTGAAGCAGGCCGACGCCGGCCGGCTTTATTTTGGCACCGAGGTCGTCACCGCGCCCGACGGCTCGCTCGCGGCCCTGCTCGGCGCGTCACCCGGCGCGTCGGTCTCGGCGAACATCGCGTTGCAGGTCGTGCAGACCTGTTTTCCGGAGCACCTTCGCACGCTCGACGGCCAGGCGCGGATGAAGGCGATGCTCCCGACCTTCGATGTCGACCTCGGACAGATCGCCACGGCCGCGGCCTATGCGGGCCGGTCGGCGGAGATTGATGAGTGGCTGCAGCTGCGAGGCGCTTGAGGCCGCAACCCAACGTGGAGGGCCGAGCTCCGCCGAGGCCGATCTTGAATCGTTCAATGATCCGGCCTCGCCGGAGCTCGGCCCTCCAAAAAATCCACCCGGAAATGACCGATTCGAGAGTACATCAGCGCAGAAGGCGCAAAAACTGAGTGAACCACAGAGGAGCCGGGAGAAAACTTCGGGCCTTGGATTCGGCACGCCAATTACTCAGGCCCACTCCTCAGTTCTTTGCGCTTTTTTGCACTGCTGTATTGGTGGATCGCTCACTTCCAGGAGGATTTTGAACAGGAAGATCGGGAAGCAGGTGGAATGGACCTCTCCCCGATCTTCCCGGCCTTCCTGTTCAATCCCGGCTTGGTCCCATTTGGTTGCGGCTCCGTAGCGCTAAGCTTCTTTGCGGCTATCTTTCCGGCCGGGCCGAGCCGGTTGAACCACCGAGACACCGCGGACACAAAGAAGACCACCCGGTCCTCGGTGTCTCCGTGTCTGGGTGTAATCTAGGGATTGCCGCGCCCGGGCGGCAATCCCTTGAGGTCCGCGAGGACCGCGATCCAGCCGGCCTTCGTGAAATTCCGGCCGAGGGCGGCACGCGTTTCCTGAATCGTCTTCAGGCGCTCCAGGGCGGCGGCGCGGGCGGGACCGTCCGCCCGTCGGCCCACTTGTGCCTCGGTGCGTTTGATTTCCTCATCGAGGGCCGCGAGTGCGGCCTTCACCTCGGCCGCGCTCTCCGGCGACGGATCGAGTTCGAAGACGATGCCGGGCGAGGCATGAGGCACGATGGGCGTCGTCCGGGGCGCGGCGAGCCAGAGCGACATGCGCTGGAACTCGGCGATGACTTCGAACTTCAGCTCGTCGTGCTTCACCTGATCGAAGGTCGTGCCGAGCGTGGCGCGTGTCTCCTTGAAGACATCGAGGAAGGACTTGGTCAGGGTGTGGAGCCGCGGCTCGGTGAGCTTCTCGAGCACGGCGTCGAGGCGGGCGATGTCGGCATCGAGGGCCTTCAGGACGGTCACCTGCTCGGGGGTCAGCGCAGGACTCACGGCCGGGGCGGCCGCCGGCGCGGGCTGGGCCGGAAGGCCGGGGCCCGTGGCCAGCAGCAGGGCAAGAATCAGGAAACGGGGGCGACGCGCGGAACGCACGGCCCGGACGGACGTGAAGAAGGTTTTCAAGCGAAGGAGGGGCGGCGGCCGGCTATTTGTTGCGGAAGAGATCGCTCTGGATAATCGCGTGCACCATCGAGCGCACGCCGTGGTCGTCGGACTTGCCCAGCTGGACGAGCCGCTCGATGGCCTCGCGATCGCTGAAGCGGACGGGCGCACCGGTGGAGAACACCACCAGCTGACGGATCAGGTTGCGGGCGATCTGGGTTTCATCCTGCAGCAGCAGCCGCTTGAACTCCCGGATGTCCTGAAACGCCCGTCCGTCCTCGAGCTGACCGCTCGAGTCCACCTTCGCGGCATAGTAGAACTGATACGGCCAGCCGTTCTTGCCGAAGCCCTGTTCCGGCTCCACGTCGGGTGCCGTGCCGCGGTAGCGCTCGCGCCACCCGCCGAGCACGTCGAAGTTCTCCAGCGCGAAGCCCGGGGGATCAATTTTCCGGTGGCAGGCCGCGCAGCTTTCATCTGCGCGGTGCTTCTCCAACTGGTCGCGGATGGTCACGGCGCCCCGGATGTCGGGTTCGACCGCGGGCACCGAGGCCGGCGGCGGGGGCATGGCGTGGCCGACGACTCGCTCCATGATCCACTTGCCACGGATCACGGGCGAGGTGGTGGTGCCGTTGGCGGTAACCTTGAGCACACTGGCCTGCGTCATCAAGCCGCCGCGGACGCTCCCCGCGGGCAGAGCGACGCGACGCATCGCGATGCCGTCCACCCCGCTCATTCCATAGTGAGTGGCGAGGTGGGCGTTGGCGAAAGTGAAGTCGGAGTCCACGACGTTTCGCGCCGGGAGATTCTCGCGGACCATCGTCTCGAAGAACATCTGCGTTTCCGCGAGCGCGGCCTCGGTCAGCATATCGTCGAGGTAGTAATCCGGATACAACGCGATGGACGGCGTCGAGTCGGACATCTTCCGAATCTCGAGCCAGTAATCGAGGAACGCCTCCACGAACCGCCGCGACCGGGGATCCTGCAACATCCGCTCGGCTTCCGCGCGCAGCCGCTCGGGCCGCTGCAGTTCGCCCCGATCCGCCGCCGCGCGCAAAGCGGCATCGGGCTCCGAATTCCAGAGGAAGAGCGCGAGCCGGGTGGCAAGCGCATGGTCCTCGAGCCGGCCGGGCTTTTCCTGCAGGTAGACGAACTCCGGCGAGGCGAGCACGGCGGTGTAGCCGGCGATCATGGCATTCGTGAACGAGCTGTTGGCGAGCTTCGCCTGGACGAGCCCGAGAAAGCGCTGCACGTCCTTCTCCGTCACCGGTCGGCGATAGACCCGGCTGATGAAAGCGCGCAGGAGCCGTTCCGCATCCTCGCGCGGGGCGCTGGAAACGACTTCGAGTTCCGCCTCCGGGGCGGGTGCACCCCGACCGCGCCCGCCGCGCGCGGGTGCCGCCGCCACCGGCTCCGCACCGGGCTTCTCGATTTTTCGCAGCGGCAGATCGCCAAACAGGAGGCGGTACCCCGCGCTGGTGGTTTCATCGTCGAGCGGGCCCTCGACCTCCATCCAGCGAAACGCCACCGCGGGCGCGCCGTCGGGTTGGGCAAAGGGATTCGTATAATGGTACTCGCCGTAATTGCCGGTGGGCCGCGAGCGGAAGAAGCGCGACGCATCCGTGTCGAGCACCTCATTCGGATAAAGCAGGGCCTCGAACTCGTGAACGGACGGCTCGGGCGAGATGTCGAAGGCCGCGACGCGCCGGTTGGCCAGTCGCATCATAGCGTAGATCGTAATGGGCTCCGACCGGCGTCCCGGCGAAACGTCCTCGAAATTGGGCTGGTACCAACGGTAGCCGCGCGGGACGAGCTTCTTGTCGGTGCCGGCACCCTTGGTCTCGATCCGCTGGCCATAGGGTCCGACCCACAAACTATAACCGTTGAAACGCACGCGATAGCGTCCGGTGACCGGCACGACAAACTCCGACCATTTGTGCGAGGGAACTTCATAGGATCCGCCCACCCAGCCGACCGCTTCCTGCTCGCGGGTTTGCCGATCGGCGTCGCCGACGGTCGCGGGGGCGCGGTGCCAGAGGATCTCCGGCTGCGCCTTCTGGCCCAGCACCGGAAAGGTCCGCCGATCCGGCGCCGGCGTGCCATCGATGACGGGCTTGAACAGCCGCACGAAGTTGCGATCGTCGCGGGCATAATAGCGACGGATGGTCTTGGCCGGACGATCGACCTGGTTGCGCATGATCAGTCGCAGCGCGGTGTCGGCGACCTGCATGTAACGCGCGATGTGCACATGGGAGACATCGAGGGCCTCGGTCACCTTGTTGAAATGGGCGACCTCGCCCTCCTCGGGCAATTGTCCCTGCAACACGAGCCAGGGCGCCTGCAGGATGTCGCGCAGGACGTTCTCGTATTCCATGCGATTGAGCCGGCGCTGGGTCACGCGACCCTCGACGGCGGCGGCGGCCGACTCGTGGGCGATCAACGAAGAGGACACGCCCTTGACGAAGGTCGCAACCTCCCCGGCGGCGGGACGCTTCTTCTCCTTCGGCGGCATCTCGCCGTTCTGGACGCGGTCGTGGATCTTGACCCAGGTGAGAAAGTTTCCGGCGTCGTCGGGCTCGTACTTCAACGCCGTGAGATCAAGGCCGCCCTCCTTCTCGACATCGTTGTGGCAGGTCGAGCAATGGCGGTCGGTGAATGCAGCGGCGTCGTCGGCGAGCGCCGCGGTGGCGCCGGACATAGCCGGGGACCAGAGCAGCAGCGTGGCGGCAAAAGCGAGAGTGGGGCGCAAGAAGATGATGCTCATGAGACGGAAGCCGGTCGGGAACGCGGCAGTGGCCAAAAAAGTAGGGCGAAACCGCGCCAGATCAACCGCGTTGCGCGGTGGAGCCGCGATCAAACTGGAGCGCGACACAATCTCGGAAGAGTAGCTGCGAAGCCACGGTTGGTCGTTCCGTCTTCAGGCGGTGGACGGCACGCTCTGGTTCCGCCTGAAAGCGGGATTACGAATAAAAACCGCCCCTCCTACAGACAAACAATTTGGTCTTGATTGTCCGATCGGATTGCCAGGCAGTTCAGGCTTGGAGGGCCGAGGTCTCTCGAGGCCGGTACATTGAGTGATTCAAGAGCGGCCTCGACGGAGCTCGGCCCTCCGCAGAATCCTCCCGCAAATGAGCGCTCGCAGCAAGTCCGCGCGCCAACGCCGGCAGCAACCCGCCAGGGCTGGGTCTATTTTTGCGCCTTTTGCGCCTCCTGCGGCCATCCGCAGTCCGACCGCTGCCCGACCCGCTGCTACAGCCGCTTGATACGCACCGCCCGGAAGGCCACCGGGTCGTTGTGGCCCGCGAAACCAAAATGCCCGCTCTTCCGGTCCTTCCCGGGGTGGGCCGAGTTGGCCATGAACTCCGTGACCTTCGCCACGTCGGCCTCGAGCACGACAGTGCCGTTCAACTCCACCTTCACGGTCGAACCTCTGACTGTAACTTCTTCGTAATTCCATTCCCCGATCGGGCGCTGGTAACCGGGAGTCGCGCCGACCATTCCATAGATCGAACCGTGCACCTGCCGGGGATCGAGCTTCCTCCCCTTCACCTGCTCGTAGTGATCATCGATCACCTGACACTCCGCCAGGCCGACGTAGGCGGTGTCGCCTGACCCGGGGTAACGCAGCGCGAGTCCGTTGTTGCCGCCGGGCGGGAGCTTGAACTCCAGCCGGACAACGAAGTCGGCGAACTCCTCCTGCGTGTAGATTGTCCCGCCCTTGTTCGGCCGGCATACAATGGTGCCGTCCACGACCTGGTAATTGTCCACCGGACCGTCCCAGCCGGTGAAGTCCTTGCCGTTGAAGACGGACTTGAAGGCCGGGCTCTCGCCGCGACTCGACAGGATCTGGTTCGACTCGGCGGATCCAATCTCGCGCAGAAAAATGTTCCGCCAGCGGACTTCGCCTCCGTGAGTCTGCAACTGGATCGGGCCGCGGGCGGGGATCGGGATCGTGCGGTCGTGGTTGTTCTGCAATTGGGCGTGATCGACGACGAGACGGCCGTTGAGCCAGACGGTGACGCGCGCGCCGACCATCAGGATGCGCACCGCATTCCATTCGCCGAACGGCCGATCGGCCTTCACGAGCGGGTCGCGACCGGGACTGCCCTCGGCGTTGTTCCGGAGCCCGCCCGATCCCTTGTCCGCCCCGAGATTGAATTGGGATGTGTCGGTGGAGTCCCAGATCTGCACCTGGGGCACGCCGCGGAGATAGATGCCGGAGTCGGCCTTCGCCACGGTCTGGTACTCCACGAGGAGTTCGAAGTCGCCGTAGTCCTTCGTCGTCGTGGCGAACTTGCCCACGCCGTCGTTGATGAGTTCGTCGCCGGCCGCGCGCCAGTGCTGCCGGAGGTCGGCGGTCCACTCCGCGTCGAGCTTCGCGCGATCGGCGGCCGGGAGCGCGAGCCACTTGCGGTGATCGAAGGTGTCTCCCCCGCGCCACCCGGAGAGATCGACTCCGTTGAACAGCGCGACGAAGTCCACCGGGGCACTGACCGCGGCGAAGGCCGGCGCCGCGGAAACGAGTACAACGAGGACGCGGAGCACGGAGGAAAGGTTCATGGGGAAGCTCGGGAAAGCGGGACCAAGGAAATGGCGATTAACGCACCGAGTCCGAGAACATTTGGGTGGTTCACGCGAAGAGCACGAAACCGATTCGTAGCAACGAGCGCCCGCGAGTTGACCAGCGTACATTCAGCCCGCTGGCGCTCGTTGCTACGCAGGGCGCCGCGCACCGGCTACAACTTCACCGTCCGGCCCTCGCGGAAGGAC
>CAINHV010000253.1 GCA_903848965.1 uncultured Opitutia bacterium
CGCAAATCCTAATCCTCTTCTTCTTCATCGGTCTGTTGGAGAGCACGGGCTACATGGCCCGGGCGGCCTTCATCATGGATCGATTGATGAGTCGCGTGGGATTGAACGGGAAGAGTTTCATCCCGCTGATCAGCTCCTATGCGTGCGCGATTCCGGGGATCATGGCGACCCGCACGATCGAGGAGCCGAAGGATCGGCTCGTGACGATCCTCGTCGCGCCGCTGATGAGCTGCTCCGCGCGGCTGCCAGTTTATCTGCTGATGATCGCGGCCCTGCTGCCGGGCGAACACGTGCCCACGCTCACCAAGGTTGGTCTCATGCTCCTGATGTACGCACTCGGCACCGCGGGCGCGTTCGGCTTCGCGTGGCTCTTCAAGCGCACGCTGCTCAAGGGCGCGCCGCCGCTCATGATCATGGAACTGCCGCCGTACCGGTTGCCCGCGGTGCGCGATGTCGCCTTTCACATGTTCGAACGCGCCTGGATCTTCGTGCGCCGCGCCGGGACGGTCATCCTCGGGATCAGCATCGTCTTGTGGTTTCTCGCTGCGTATCCGAAGGCCCCGGCCGACGCGACGGCCACGGCACAGATCGCGCAGAGTTTCGCGGGCCAGGCCGGGCACGCGATCGAACCGCTGATCCAGCCGCTCGGCTTCGACTGGCAGATCGGGATTGGCCTCATCACCTCCTTCGCGGCGCGGGAGGTCTTCGTGTCGACTATGAGCGTGGTCTTCAACGCCGGCTCCGATGAGGAGGACACGGCTCCACTGCGCCAGGCGCTGCTTGCGGCGCATTGGCCGGACGGCCGCCAGCTCTTTACGCCGCTCGTCTGCCTGACCCTGATGATCTTTTATGTCTTCGCCATGCAGTGCGTGAGCACGGTGGCCATCGTCCGGCGGGAAACGAACTCCTGGCGCTGGCCGCTCTTCCAGATCGCCTACATGACCGGGACCGCGTGGATCGCCTGCTTCGTCGTCTTCCAAGTGGGTCGAGCCCTCGGTTACTAGCCAGTGAAGTCGTCGCTTATCTTCTTCCATGACACCCGAACTTCAAGCGGCCGCCGCCCTTGCCATTGTCGCCATGGCGGTGGTGGGGCTGACGCTCCGTGCGGTGGCGAAGCGGAAGAGTCCCGGCTGCGGGAGCGAGTGCGCCTGCCCCACGACCAAGCTGAAACGTTAGAGTAGAGTGAGAAATGCGGCCGCCAGCCGGGCGGGGACGAGTCCCGCCTCCACCTCCATTTCGCACGGGTACGCTTCCACCTTTAGTCGGGGTGGGCCTCGTGCGCGGCCGCGACGTCCTACCGGCTCTTCCATTCAATCAGCGCCACCCGCAAAAATTCTGAGTGCGCCATCGCGGGCGAAAAGGTAGCGATCACGGACCATGGAAGTACTTATTCGCGAACACGCCGAAGCCGGTTGCATTCTCGGGGCCAAGATCATCGCGCGCGTCGTGCGCGACAAGCCCACCGCGGTGCTGGGGCTGGCCACGGGGCGCACCCCGCTGCGGCTTTATCAGGAACTCATTCGCCTGCATCGCGACGAAGGCCTCGATTTCAGCCGCATCACCACCTTCAACCTCGACGAGTACGTCGGGCTGCCCGCGACGCATGATCAGTCCTACCGCTATTTCATGCGGGAAAATCTGTTTCAGCACATCAACATCGACCAAGGGCGGACGCATGTCCCGGATGGGACGGCGGCGGATATCCACGAGGAGTGTCGCTCGTATGAGAGGAAGATCGAGGCGGCCGGCGGCATCGATCTGCAACTCCTCGGCCTGGGCCGGAACGGGCACATCGGCTTCAACGAGCCCACCGGTTCGCTGCGGTCGCGCACCTGGGTGAAGATTTTGTCCGAGCAGACGCTGCGGGATAACAGCGCCGTCCTCGGCTCGCTCGCGGCCATGCCGAAGCACGCGCTCACGATGGGCATCGGCACGATCCTCGATGCCCGGCGAATTCTGCTGCTGGCATTCGGGCCGGCCAAGGTGCGGGCCGTCGAGCGCATGGTCGAGGGGCCGCTCGCGGCGATTTGTCCCGGCTCCGCGCTGCAACTTCATCCGCGCGCGACGATGATTCTCGACGAGAATTCCGCCGCCGGCCTCCAGTACGCCGACCACTATCGCTGGATCGACAGCCAGAAGCTGCCGTGGCAGCGATACGAATAGGGCGGACTTTGGATTTTCGAGTCTCGATTTCGAAGGCTGGCTTCCAGAATTGAAATCAGGAACGAGAGGGCCGAGCTCCGCCGAGGCCGGACTGGTTTCCGGC
>CAINHV010000254.1 GCA_903848965.1 uncultured Opitutia bacterium
ATTGAAAATTGAGAATTGAAAATCGGGAATCGCAAATCGGGGCCCAGTCTCACGCGGCTCCGGGCTTGGTCACGCCCGCCACGGCGAGGAACGCCGCGAGCGCTGGTTCGGGCGCGGGCGGCTGGCGCCAGCCGAGCACGAGCCGGCTCTCCGGGGCCGGACCTTCGAGCGGACGAAATGCGACCTCGGGCGGAAGATGCTGCGCTTCGGACGGCGTCATGAACGTCACGCCCAAACCCGCGCGCACCAGGCCGACGCCGTTGACCCGCGGCCAGATTTCCTCGGCGACGCGAGGGACCACGCCGACCTTCGTGAAGGCCGCGAGGATGCGATCGTAGAAACCGGGATTGTGCGTCCGGGGGAAAAGGACGAACGGGGTCGCGGCGAGATCGCGGAGACGCAGCTGTTCTCGGGCCGCCAGCGGATGGGCTGCGGGGAGGAGGATGCCGTTGCGTTCCTGCAGCAGCAGCCGGGTGCGCAGGCCGGGAGTCGGTGCATCGGGATGAAAGAAACCGCAGCCAATCTCGCCCGCGTGAAGGGAGGCGAGTTGGACGGAGGTCGGTGACTCCGTCAGTTCGAGGCGGATTCCGGGATGCCGCTGGTGAAAGTCACGCAGGATTCGCGGGAGTACGGTGGCCATCGCGAGACCGGTGAACGCGACGCGGACGCGGCCCACCTCGCCGCTGGCGAGGGCCTGCAGATCGCCCGGGATGGCCGCGATGCCGCGCAGGATTGGCTCAATCCGCTCGAGGAGCAGCCGGCCCGCCGGCGTGATTTCCACGCCGTGCCGGGTGCGATCGAGGAGATTTGAGCCGAGGGCGGCCTCGAGTTGGGCGACGGCGCGGCTGAGGGCCGGTTGGGCGACCGCGAGACTTTCCGCGGCCCGGCGAAAGTGGAGCTGCCGCGCCACCTCGCGAAAGTAGACGAGGTGCCGCAGTTCGAACGGGAACTGGTATTCGCGCGGCATCGCGAAACCGGCTCAGGTCGCCACGACCGGCGCCGGCGCCGTCTTGGGAGCGCGTCGGTAGATGTAGAAGAGCAGCGCCACGGCAACGAGGAGGTTGATGACGGCGAACTGGAAGATCCGGCTGATGTCGATCTGGGCGTCCCGCAGCAGCCCGCCGACATAGATGCCGACACCGCCGACGATCGTGCTGACCAGGCTGCAGATGCCCCAACTGGTGGCGCGATAGCGGGAGTCCACGAGGAGGCAGAGGATGGGCATCATGTTCGCATCGGCGAAATACCGGCCCACGCCGTAGCCGACGAGCCCGACGATGGCCATGGCAAGGGTCGGCGCGTTGGTGAGGAGCAGCACGGCCGGCGCCGCGATGCACAGCCCGATGATCGGCACGATGATTCGCGCTCGCTCATTGCTCCGGCTCCAGCGGTCCGCCCACTTGCCGCCCACGATCAAGCCGACCAGTGCGGCGGTATTGAGATAGATTGTCGTGGTCATGCCGGCGGTGCCCTGGGTGAGATTGAACTGCTCCTTCATGTACGTGGGCATCCAGCCGACCACCGACCAGCCCACTGCGCCGGCGACGCAGTTGTAGACCAGGAGCATCAGATAGTCGCGATTGGTCAGGAGTCCGCGAAATGCCTCGCCGATCCGGACCGGTGGCAGCTGGGGCTGTCCGGGAGCGGCGGCGCTCTCCACGGTCGGGGAATCGCGCAGCAGGAAGACCAGCACGAGCGCGTAGCCAATGCCGATCGCGCCAAACAGCTTGTGGGCGAACTCCCAGCCCGGGCCGGCCGCGATCCAGCCGCCGAGTCCGCTGAAGGCGCCGCCGGCCATCGCACCGCTCAAGAGCAGGCCGGAGGCGAGCGAACGCGTCGCGCCCCGATGGTAGTCGACGACGAGCGCGACTGACGCTGGCACGGCTGCGACCTGGGCCAGGGCGAGCAAAGCCCGGAGCGTGAGCAACTGGTCGTAGGTTTTCGCGTAGGCGGTGAGGCCGGTCACAATCGACCACGCCAGCAGGCTGCCGATGATCACCGAGCTGCGGTTGAACCGGTCGGCAAAGTAACCGGCGAACGGGCTGCCGAGCCCATAGACGATCAGCACCACGGTCGTGAGCAGTCCGAACTGGGCCTCGGTCATCGGGATGGCGTCCTTGATCGACCCGCGCATGGTCGTGATCATCAGCCGGTCGAGGTAGTTCAGGCAGGCGGTCACCCAAAGGAGGGCGACGACCAGCCAGCCGTTCGTTCGAAAGGAGGAAGGGGCGGGGAGGGTCATTCGGTCCTTTGGGGGATGGGGCAGTGAACGAGACGGCTAGAGCAGACCTGAGAGTTGCGGCGCGGTCCAGCGGTCCGTGCGGTCCGGGAGTTGAATCGTGAGGCCGCCATCGGGCGTGAATTCCACTCCACGGACGAGCGGTTGATCGCGAAACAGGTGAAAGACGGAGACGAAGACCGTGCGGGTCGCCTGCCGCCGGCGGAGGACAAAGCCGAGTCGCGTCGCCGGGGGATTGCCCGGCGAGGTGCCCGTGAAGACCTGCTCGCCGGCCTGACCCGGCATCCAGAGCGCCATGCCATGCCGGCCCTCGCGCCACTGCCAGCACGTGGGAGCGGTTGACGAATGCTCCCGCGCGTCGCCCAGATGCTGATACGCGACGCCACCGGCGATCGCGGGCACGGGCCGGCCATTCGCAGTGGCGCCCAGCGCGCCGGCATTGTGGTAGATCCAGTCCATGCTCCGCGCGGCGGAGCACTCGACTGCGAAGACATCGACGAAGTATTCGGCGCGGGCCTGAAGCGCGCGGCGCAGCTTAATCCCTTCCCAGGCGACGGTGGCGATCGCGGTGTCCGCCGCGAAGCGTTCCAGCGTGCCATGGCCCCACGGCTGGGACTCGCCGTCGATCAGCACCGTGTTGTGACTGAGGGTCTGGCGATACCAGGTCTCGAGCGACGTGACGCCGTAGCCGGGCGTTCCGAGGTCGGGCGAGAACCTCCACCCGTGCGCCCAGCCCGTCAGGGCCAGTTTATCCGGGTGCCCGTGGCCGGCGCCGTGCGGACCGTATTTGAGCATCAGGTCGATGCCTTCGACGGGGCGAAGAATGGCCAGGCCGGACGCCGGCAGATTCACGCTCGCGGGCGGCGGCGGCGGGTTCGACGGCAGCGTCTCGGCGCCGAAGATCAGCGCATACACGCTGTCCCGCGGGACGGACTGATAGGCGCGTTGCAGCGTCCCGCCAAAGGCCGGCTCGTGATAAAGGGAGTAAGCGATCTCGTAGAAGTCCGGCGCGGGCGGAACTCCATGGCAGCAGGGGCCGAGAATGCTGGTGAAGTACCAGCAGTCGTTCGTCGCGGGCAGCGAGCCGTCGGGATAGGCGCAGGCGATGGGTGCGAGCAGGCTCTTTCGCACCGCGGGGTCGCTGGTAATCTCGGTGTGGGCGTCGTGCCGGAAGACCAGCGCCGACATCAAAATCGCCCACACCGAATAGAAGTGGTAACTCATCGAGCCCTCGAACCAGAGCCCGTCGCCGAGCATGCCTTGGCGCAACTGGCTGCGCTGGCCCATCTCGCCCTCGAGCGCGAAGTGAACGAGATCGGGGCGGCCGGCGATCCGGCCGATGGTCGCGATCGCGGCGTTGTGCCAGCAGGTGAAGTTATGGATGGCGGTGTACCGGCGGCGCTGCAGGTGTTCCGCGGCGGGTACGAACAGCTGGGTGACGATCGTGGCGCGTTCCGTCTCCGCCAAGGTGTCCGAGATCAGCGAATACGCCCAGGCGAGCGGGATGCTCCACACCGATTCGTCGAGGGTGGTGTAGGTCGCCACCCCGGGGTTTTGCCCGGTGCGATCGCAGGTCGCGTAGAAGGCGTAGCGCGCCGCATAGCCGAGCAGGATCTGGCGGACCGTCTCGCGATGGGCCTCGCTGCCTTCGGCGCGCCACAGGACCGCCAGTCGCAGCGCATGCTCGGCGAGGTGGTGGTTGACGAACCAGCGCCAGGCGTTGTCGAACTTCTCGCCTTCAAACCGGGCCTCGTCCACCGGGCAGTGATGCTTCGTCGGCTGGTGCGGATCGAAACGCAGTTCCACGCCATGCTCGGGACAGATGAAGTCGTGATAGTAACCGCCGGGCCGTTCCGGCACGGCCAGGTGCATGGCGGTGAACGTCGCGGCGTCGCGGTGGAGCCGTTGGATGGCGGGACGGAAGGCGGCGCTGCGGGCCCGACGGGTGATGTTATCCAGTTCGGCGGACGTGAAGAGGGGATTAAGCATGATAGGCTTCCAAGGTCGTGCGGGCGATTCCGTCCCACGAGAGCTCGCGGAGCCGTTGCTCGATCCCCGGCCGCAGGGCGTCGCGATTCAGGCGGCGCGCATCCTCGAGCGCCTGTCCTAGCGCGCCCGGGGCGGCGGGGTCATAGGTGGCGCCCACGGTCGAATCGATCAGTTCAGGCAGGCAGCCAATGGCGGGCACCACGACCGGGCAATGGAACGACAGCGATGTAATCGCGGTGCCGGACGTGAGAATGTCGGTGAACGGAAACACCGAGACATCCGCGGCGTTGAAGAACCACTGCAAGTCCTCGTTGGCGTAGAATTTCGACTCCCGCAGCACGATGCGCGGATCGGCATTCCGCGCCCGCTCGACGATCCGGGCACTGTAGTCGGTGCAGATTCGCGCGGCAAAGAGGAAGCGGAGATCGTCGCCGGGTAGCGCCAGAAAGCTTTCGAGCAGTTGATCGACGCCCTTGTTCGAGCGGACGTTGCCGAAGAAATGATAGACGAAATGATGATCCTCGAAGCCGAATTTCGCCCGCGCCTCCCGCGGACTCACCGTGTTGGGGTACGCGTCGCAAAAGTGTCCATGGGGCGCCAGGAAGACGCGCTCGGTCCGGTGGAAGTGTTTCGCGAGGAGCTGGCGCGCGTAGTTGCAGTGCACGATGACGGCGCTGGCACAGGCCGTGATCCCGAGACGGGCGAGATGGTCGAGGTCACGCGTCGTGCTGTCGTGCGGGTAGACGTTGTGCATCGTCCACACGACCTTGTAACCCAGCGACCGCGCATAGAAGAGGGCGTCCATCATCGCGGCGCAGTTCCTCGTCGTTTCCTCGAGGTCGGCCCCGTAATATAGTCCCCACGGCCAGTGCAGGTGGAGGACGTCGAAGCTGTCCCGGTTGGCGCGCAGCCAGTCCTTCGTTAAATTCTGCCGAAAGCCGGCCACCGATCGCACGCCTTGGGCCTCGAGGGCGCGGGCGAGCAGGGCGGCGTACGGGTTGGCCCGGTCGAGCGACAGGCCGGCGGGTTCCCAGAAGACCAAGGTTTGCATCGGGTAAGCGTGTGATGCCAGCAGGTTCAGGGCCCGCCCGGCGATGCCTTTTTGGCGGTAACATCAGCATATCGGTTGAAGGACGATCGCGGAAGCCGAAGCCGGAATCGCCTGCTGGCATATTGCTTTTCCGGCATCACCGGAGACGAAAAAAGTATTTCCCGGCATCGCAAGGCTGCGCTACACTGATCGTTTCAAATGGCGCCAGGCGCGTTCGCTGGTCGTGGGAGTTAGTCCCCACCGGCCCGCGTGGGCACCAGGATCCTTTCTTCAATCCTTCCCTCCATGTCTAAAAACCTCTTCGAAAAAGTCTGGGACGCCCACACCGTCCGCACGCTGGCCAACGGCCAGACCCAGCTTCTCATCGGCACGCACCTCATCCATGAAGTGACGAGCCCCCAGGCGTTCGGCATGCTCCGGGACCTCGGCCTCAAGGTCGCGATGCCGCACCGCACGTTCGCCACGGTCGACCACATTGTGCCCACGGACCAGTTCGCCGAGCCGTATGCGGATCCGCTGGCGCAGGAAATGATGGATGCGCTGCGCCAGAATTGCGCCGAATTCGGGATCACGTTCTTCGACCGCGGCACGGGCAAGCAGGGCATCGTCCACATCGTCGGCCCGGAGCAGGGCATCACCCAGCCCGGCACCACGATTGCCTGCGGCGACTCCCACACGAGCACGCATGGCGCGTTCGGCGCGATCGCCTTCGGCACCGGCACCACGCAGATCCGCGATGTGCTCGCCACCCAGACCATTGCCCTCGGCAAATTGAAGGTCCGCCGGATCAACGTGACGGGCCGGCTGGGGCCCGGCGTGTATGCCAAGGACGTCATTCTTCACATCATCCGCGTGCTCGGGGTCAATGGCGGCACCGGTTTTGCCTACGAATACGGCGGCGAGGTGTTCGATCGCTTCACCATGGAGGAGCGGATGACGGTGTGTAACATGTCGATCGAGGGCGGCGCCCGCGCGGGCTACGTCAATCCCGACGAGACCACTTTCGCCTTCCTCAAGGGTCGCCCCTACGCTCCCAAGGGTGCCGCGTGGGACGCGGCCGTCTTGCGTTGGAAGTCCTTCGCCAGCGATCCGGGGTGCAAATTCGACGACGTCGTTACCATCGACGCCGCCGTCATCGCCCCGACCGTCACCTGGGGAATCAATCCCAGCCAGGGTATCGCCATCACGGAGTCGATTCCCGATCCCGCGAAGGCGACTGCGGTGGACGAGAAGGCCTCGATCGAGGAGGCGCTCGCGTACATGAAGTTGAAGCCCGGCGCCCCGATCAAGGGCACCAAGATCGATGTCGCCTTCATCGGCTCCTGCACCAACGGCCGCTTGAGCGACTTTCAGGAAGTGGCCCGTCATCTCAAGGGCCGGCGCGTCGCCCCCGGCGTGAAAGCGATCGCCGTCCCCGGTTCGCAGGGCGTCCGCGTCCTCTGCGAACAGCTCGGCCTCGACCAGATTTTCCGCGACGCCGGTTTCGAGTGGCGCGAGGCGGGTTGCTCGATGTGTCTCGCGATGAACTCCGACAAACTCGTTGGCGACCAGCTCTGCGCGAGTTCCTCGAACCGCAACTTCAAGGGCCGTCAGGGCAGCCCGACCGGTCGCACGATCCTCATGAGCCCCCTCATGGTGGCCGCCGCGGCCGTTGCCGGCACGATCGCCGACGCCCGCGAGGTCTTCCACGTCAGCGCCAACTGACCCGTTCGACTCTCTCAACTCTCATCCCTCAGCTCTCAACTTTCACCGTCCCATGTCCCTGGAAAAAATCACCCGTGTCGCCGGTCGCGGCGTCTGTGTCCCCGGCAACGATATCGACACCGACCGCATCATCCCGGCGCGCTACCTGAAGTGCGTCACGTTCGATGGCCTCGGCGAAGGCCTGTTTTACGACGTCCGCAAGAACCCCGACGGCTCCGAGAAGCCGCATCCGCTCAACGAGCCGCGCTTCAAGGGTGCGCAGATCCTCCTCTCCGGCGCCAACTTCGGCTGCGGCTCGTCCCGCGAGCACGCTCCCCAGGCGATCCAGAAGTACGGTTTCAAGGCCGTCGTCGCCGAAAGCTACGCCGAGATCTTCTTCGGCAACAGCACGACCCTCGGCCTGGTTTGCGCCACCGCCCAGCGCGCGGACATCGCCCAGGTCGCCGCCGCGCTCGACGCCCATCCCCAGGCCGAGCTGGTGCTCGATGTCACCGCCCAGGAACTTCGCTTCGGTTCGCAGTCGATCAAGGTCGGGATACGTGACACTGCCCGGGATGCGTTGGTGAACGGCCGCTGGGATCCAATCGCCGAGCTCCTGGAAGGCGCGGGCGCGGTGAAGGCGACGGCCACCGGGTTGCCGTATCTGGCGAAGTGACGGATTTCGCCGTCCTGCCAGATTTCCCGAACCTTTTCTTCCCACGCGCGTCACACCCCGGCACGATTCCCTACCATGTTTTTTGCCGCTGCCTCCGAGGCCCTTAACTTCAACAGTGTCCTGCAAGGGGCCGGCGTATTAAAATACCCGCTCGGCTTTTGCTCGCTGGTGATGGTCTTCATCGTCTGCGAACGGGCCTTCGCCCTCCGCCGGACTGCGATCATGCCGCAGGATCTCGTCGATGCGGTGGTGGCCGGTCGCCCGCTCATCGGGGGGAAGCACACGGTCCTTTCGCGGATCGTCGATTTCGCCGATCAGCATCGGAATGACGAGGGCGCAATCAAGGCTTTCGCCCGCTTGGAAATGAACCGGATGGAGCGCGGGATTCCCTACCTTGATGTCATCTATGCCGCCGCCCCGCTGATCGGCCTCACCGGCACCGTGGTCGGCCTGTTGCAGGTGTTCTCCCAGATTTCGCCGGACACCGGTCTCCCCGATCCCGTGGCGTTCACGAAGGGCGTGGCTCTCGCGCTGTCAGCCACCGTCATCGGCCTTTGTATTGCGATTCCGGCGCTGGTGGGCAGCGGCTACCTGCAGCGGAAGATTGAGAATTATGCGGCGCAACTCGATGTGCTCCTCGAGCGCATCCTGCAGCGCTCCAAGTAATGAGCAGCCTGCGCCAGCGTTCCCGGCGGCGGCCCGAACTCAATCTCGTGCCGTTGATCGACGTGCTCGTGATGCTGATCTTCTTCGCGTTCGTCACGATGCAGTTCAAGTCGGCCGCGACCTTGAACATCACGCTGCCGAAGGTCGAAACGGCGGGCAAAAATGAATTCAAAGGCACGGTCACCATCGGCATCGACAAAGACGGCATGGTTTCGTTCAACGGCCAGAATGTGACTGACGAACAGCTGCTCACGCTGCTCGAGCAGGTGAAGAACGTCGACCGTGACATCCCGGTGCTGATCAAGGCCGACGAAACCACGCAGTTGAAGAAGCTGACCTTCGTCATGGACGCCTGCCGCAAGACGGGGCTGAACAAGTTCAGCCTGCAATCGCGGTAGAGGGGATTGGGAAGGGCCGCACCCAATCGGGCGCGGACGATGGAACGCGCAGTCAACTGTAGGGCCGTCGCTTGCGACGGGCCCGCTTTACCTCGTGAATCGGGGGCCTGCCGACGAGCGGCAGCCCTACACCAATCGTTCTCGACGTGCCCGGGGTGGAAACCGCTCCGCTGCACGGTTCCAACTACGGCATCCGTACCTCTGGCACGGCCATTTCCGGCGTCAGCCGCGGCCGGCGCCGGTGCCACTCGGTCGCCTGCTCGTAGGCTTTGGCCAGCGCGAGAATGCGGCCTTCCGAAAAGCGCGGACCGGCAATCATCATCCCGATCGGCAGCCCGTGGCGGCTGAATCCGCAGGGAATCGAAATCGCGGGAATTCCATACACATTGATCGGCGGGCAATTGGAGAACGGCAGCCCCGGATCGCGGGCCGTCGTGTCGTAGGCGTCTTTGATATAGGCGTCCAACGTCATCGGTAGCACCCGCTCCGTTGGCATCACCGCGAGATCGAAGTCCGTGAAGGCGTCATCGATCGTCCGTCGCAGCAGTTCCAGCGCCCATTTGCCGCGCACGTAGTCCGCGGCATCGCCGCCCTGCGTCCGGGAGAGCGCCTCGATGCGCCGCCGCTCCGGCAGCATGTATTTCGGCAGGTCGCGCCGGCCCAACTCCTCATGATAGGCGTAGAGCTCCGCGCTTACCCCGGAGCCGCCGCCATCCATTCCGGCCGGACTCGTGGGCGGCAGGTTCATGTCCTTGCTGCCGCGGGTGAGCGTGCCGAGGACGGACAGCGCCTCGCGCATGGCGCCCGCCACCTCGGGATCCAGCCGATCGAAGTAACCGACCGGCAGCCCAAGCCGCAGGCCCGACACCGGCTGCCGCAACGCGGCGACGTAATCTTCGCGCGAATGTTCGACGCTCGTGATGTCCAGCCGATCGTAGCCGGCGAGGACATTGAGCAGCATGGCCGCATCCTCGACCGTGCGGGTCATGGGTCCGCAGCAATCGAGGGAAAGTACGCCCGGTACGATTCCGCGAACGGGCACGAGACCATTGGTCGGCTTCAGTCCAACAAGTCCGCAATGGGCTGCCGGTTGCCGGACCGATCCGCCGGTATCGGTTCCAATCGCCCCGAGGCAGAGTGAACCCGCGAGCGCCGCCGCGGAGCCCGACGAGGACCCGCCCGGGTCGCGATCGAGCGCCCACGGATTTCGCACCGGCCCGAAATAGGAAATGCCGCCCATCGCGAATTCGTAGAGGTTCGTCTTGCCAATGATCACGGCGCCCGCCGCCACCAGCCGTGCCACGACGGTTGCATCCTCGGCGGGTATCCGATTGCCGAAGACGGCGCTGCCGGCCGTCGTCCGGACCCCCGCGGTGTCGATGTTGTCCTTGAGCGCGATCGGGATGCCGTGCAACGGCCCGCGCGACTGGCCCGCCTTCAGTTCGGCGTCCCGTTCCCGCGCCTGCGTCAGCGCCGCGGTGCGCATCACGGTGATGAACGCGTTCAGCTTGGGATCAAACACCGCGATCCGGTCGAGGCACGCCTCGGTCAACTGCACCGACGTCACGGCGCCGGAGCGAATCCGGGCCGAGACCTCAACCAGCGTCAGCGTGGTGAGATCGAGGCTGGGGCTGGTCGTGGCGGCCGCGAACCCGCGGGAAGAAAACACCTGCCAGGCCGCCACTCCGACGGCCGAACCGACAAATTCGCGACGCGTCATGGGGGCACGGTAAGCGGGGCCGGCGTGGGGAGGAAACTGGATTATCGGCGGCGACGGCAGGGAGATTTTTTGACAGGCGGGCGGCCGACGATCGGCAGCTCTGCACCCAGCAGGTTCGGCCTGGTCGCCGCTGAAAATACCCGGACTGCATCCTTCCGCACTAAGGCGCAGACAAACTGCACCCCGACCAAGAGCCGGCCGACGAATCGGCCGGCCGGGTTCCTGGGACCTTACTTCAGCTCGCGCATCTTGACGCTGCGGAAGCGGATCTCGCGGCCGTGCTCCTGAATAAGCAGCCGACCCTTGGGCCAGAGGCCGAACTCCGGGGTGTCCTTGTATTTGCTCTTCGCCACGCGCTCCTTGAAGTCGGCGCTCCCGCGGACGTAGTCCACGATCTTGATCCCGTTGAGCCAGTGCTCCACGCGATTGTCGGGCCGCACCACGATGCGCGCGTGCTGCCATTCCTTGAGGCGTGGAATGATGGCGAGACCGCCCGGTAGCGCCGAACGAGGATACAGCTCATAGACCGAACCCAGCGCGTTGGTGTTCACCGCCGCGGCGTTGGCCGGTTCGCCCAGGTTGCCAGTGATCTGGAATTCCAGCCCGATGGCCGAATTGCCGCCACCGATGGGGGCCGCCGACTCGTTGACGAAGTATTTGAGGCCGCTGTTGGAGTTGTTGGCCGGCATCAGGAACTCCACTTCGAATTCGAACGCCGAATACTCCTTCTCCGTCACGATGTCTCCGCCGCCAAAGCCTTCCTTGCCGCCGGTCTCCGGCACCGTGAGTTCACCGTTGACCATGGTCCAGCCTTTGTCGGGGAACGTCTTCTTGGAGGCGCCGCGCCAGCCCTGGCTCGTCTTGCCGTCCCAGGCGAGCTGCCAGCCCTGCGCCTTCTCCGCGGCGCTGATGTTGTTCGGGATCGTGTTACGAATGTAGAGCGCGGGCGTCGCCGGGGAGGGCGTGAGGTCGGTCGTCTGGATCCGAATGTTCCGCCAGGAAGTCTTGAAGCCGGCCTGGCCAGGATTCTGGAGGGCGTGAATCTGCAGCGCGATGAAGCCGGCCGGGGTCACGTTGTCGACGACATGGGCGACGGGCTGACCGTTGACCCAGGTGCGGAGCGTATGGCCGATCGCCTCGATGCGAACCTTGTTCCAGTCGCCATACTTATACGCTTTCTGCGCACCGGGATTGAGCGTGCCCGGATAGAGCCAGCCGCGACGAGCCTCGTCGTAGATGCCGCCGGTCCACGCGCGCTCCGAAGGATCGATTTCAAACTGATAGCCATGCACGCGGCCGTCGTTCCAGTCCGGCTTGCTCAGGCTGCGGAACTGGATGCCTCCGTTGCTCAGGCCCTCCTGGCGGACATCCATCTCGACGATGAAGTCGCCGTAGGTCTTTTCCGTGGCGAGAAAGCTATTCGCCTTCGAGGACGCCACGGCGGTGCCGACAATGGCGCCATCGACGACCGCGTAGGGCGCGGTGCCATTGAGCTGTTTCCAGCCGGAGAGATCTTTGCCGTTGAACAGAGACTCCCACGGACCGGCGTGCAGGACGCCAGTGACCGTAAGTGCCAACAAGGTGAATCGAAGGATCGGGGATTTCATGGGAAACGGAGAACGCGGAACCGACCGCGTTGGGGAAGGGCAGAGTGGGGCGCTTCGGTTCGGCGGTCAATCCGCTGCTTCATCGTTGGGAAAATGGGACCGTAGGACCGAGCGCGGGATGAAAGTTGAGAGCTGAGAGTTGAGGGTTGAGAGAGCATCGAGGGCGGAAGGACGGCGGCCTCGGGGACCTCGGCCCTCCAACCGGAACTCCAAATCAAAAACCCGGAACTCCGAACTCCAAACTCTACACTCTAAACTCCGAACTCTCCTCCTCCAGCAACGCCAGTGCCCGCTCCAACACGCGTCGATACCGCGTTCGCTCTGCGGCGGCGGCCTCTGGTGTCCACTGATAGAATCCTTCCCCCGTCTTCAGCCCCAGCTTCCCCGCGGTCACGCGCTCGCGGACGGATGCGGGCACTTCAGGATCGCTGCA
>CAINHV010000255.1 GCA_903848965.1 uncultured Opitutia bacterium
CCGAGAGCGTGAGCGAGCCGAAGGCGTTGGGTGGTTGGACCTGCGGCTTGAACTCGCGGGAGCGGTTCACCTGAGTGAAGGTCAACTGCCAGCGACCGGTTCCATCGCGGCCCAAAGCCGCTCCTCCCCTTCATGCCGGCCAAACCGGCCGAGCTTCTTCGGCGCCCTCTCACTCCTGCGCGAAACGAATGACGTGGTTCAGCTCCCGATCGAGACGAACCAGATAGTCGGTGGCGCGTGGCAGCACCTTGTCGCCCTGGACCACTTTCCACGGCTGCAGCGAGGCGTCCGTGTTCAGGTGGAGATCGGTCAGCACCGTCTCAGACGGTCCCGAGACCACCGGATAGCCATCGTTGCTCGGGGTGTAGAAGAACTGGGTTTCGGGCGTGATGCCGCGGGAGGAGGAGAAGCCGACGTTCACGGTGAACCGGGCCGGGATCACGTGACCGAACTCCAAGGTCAGCACATACCGGCAATCCGGCGTGATGAGTTCGGAGTTAAGGACCTTTTCTCCGTCGGGCCGCATGAGGGCAAAGCGGTGGACCCGGCCATGCGAGGAACTGTAATAGGGCCGCAGCGTGCCGAAGGCCGGCCGCTCGCTTTCGCCCTCCTTCAACCACAGCGGAGGAATCAGGATGTGGAGGAGATTCGGCCGGCCCGGCTGCAGATCCTCCCGCTTGGTCAGCGGCGAGAGCACGATCGTCTCGTTGAAGGTCATCGAGCCGGGACCCACGGAGAGAATCAACTGGTCGCGGGTGCGAATCGCCCGGAATGGCTCGGCCTCCACTTCGCGCGGCGGCGCGGCCCCGAAGGTGGCCGAGACGTACGCCACCAGCACGAGCACGACACCGAAGACGCAGGCTTGGGGTAGACGTCTCACCAGACCGAATGCAACGCATGGACCAGCGATCGTCAATGACCAGACCGGGTGCCACGGGCCTCCCGGCCCGGGCCGATCATAAAGCGAGACGGATCCGATTTCATGGGTCAGGAGACCCATGCCACCTCAGCCGGAAGTGTGCAGTCGGAGCAATTTCAACGGCAATCGGGCCGATACCGATTGGTGGAGGGCTGCCGCTCGTCGGCAGGCCCCGATTCGCGAAGCCAACCGGCCCGTCGCGAGCGACGGCCCTACATTCAACTGCAACGTTCCACCTGAGCCACGGCTCGTGCCCCGTCACAGCGGATACCGCAACGTCATTCCCAGGACCGTCACCAGCACAATGACCACCGGCGTCAGCACGAGAAACACGACAAACGTGTAGCCCATAATGTCGCGGGCGCGCAGGCGAAAGAGACTCAGAATGGGCAGCATCCAGAAGGGCTGCACCAGGTTCGCCAGCGCCTCGCCCAAATCGTACGAGGCCACAACCCAGCCGAGGTGAACCTTCAGGGTGTGCGCGGCCTGCAGCACATACGGCGCCTCGATTACCCACTTCGATCCACCGGACGGCACGAACAGCCCGAGTACCGCCGAATACATCGCCACGAGCGGCGGGAAGGTGACCGGCGTCGAGATGCGCACAAAGGCATTAGCCAGTTGTTCATTGAGGCTCGTCGACGTGATGATGGCCGCGAGGCCGGCATAAAACGGAAACTGCAGAATCACGCCCCACACCGCCGGCGTCGCCTCCATCACCGCCCGCATCAAGCGCGCCGGCGTGCGGTGGAGCAGGAAGCCGAGCAGGAGAAAACCAAAGATGAGGTTGTTCAGGTTGATCGCGTTCAACGGCTGCGCCGCGGCGAGGAAGTAGCGCACGAGGTACGTGCCCCCGAGGGCGACGACGAACCAGCTCAGATACGGCTGGTGCTCGAGCCAGGTGCCCGGGGTCGTGCCTCGATCCGGCGACGAGTCGGCCGACGGCGGTTCCTTTTCCGTGAGGTCGATGCCCAGATCGCGCGCGGTCTTGCCGTGGCCGGCCGCCGGGGTCGCGAAATACATGACCGTGATGACCACGATCGACTCGACGATGACGGAGACGAAGCTCTGCCAGAGAAAGATGGTGTGGCTGAAGGAAATGAGGCCACCGGGAATCACGCCACCCTGCGCCACGATGTCGCGGACCGCGGGCTGCAACGCGCCCGGCGTGGACATCAACAGGGCCGCCGAACTGCTCAAGCCCTGCGCCCAGATGCTGCCCTGGCCAAGAAAGCTGGCCGCGGCCAGGGCGCGATAGTCGACGTCGGGCACGCGCCGTGCGACCTCCCGGGCCAGCATGGCCGAGAAGATCAGGCTGAAGCCCCAGTTGAGCCAGGCCGTGGCGAGCGAGAAGAAGGTCACGAGCACGACGGCCCCGCGCGGCGTGACGGCCCAACCGGCCATGGTGCGAATCAGCCGCTTCACCGGCGGCGAGGAGGCGAGGACGTAGCCCGTGATGATCACGAGTGACATCTGCATCGTGAACGGAATCAGCTCCCAGAAGCCGCGCCCCCACGCCTCGACGACTTGCGTCAGCGTCGATGCCGTCAGGGTCACTCCCGCCGTGAAGACGATCACCGTCGCGAGCAGCGCGAAGATGAACGCGTCGGGCACCCAGCGTTCGGTCCACGCGGTGAACGCGAGGGCGAGGCGGGCGACGAAGGAGGAGCGTTCGGTCACGGGGGTAAGCGTGGCGAGGCCGGGGGAGGCGGCGGAGAGCGGTACCGCGGCGTCGCGGAGCCGCTTCCGGCGAGGGCCTACCTTAGAAGGGCGACCAGGGCCTCACGTCCGAGGGAGTAGCCGACCACGACAATGATGGTGAGCGCGGCGATCCAGAGCAACACGGTGGAGAGCAGGTTCGGAGCGACGCTGCCGGGAAGACGCTTGTGCCGGAGGTAGAGCGCCCCGATGGCGAGAATTGGCAGCATGGCCGCCTGGGCGACGCCGCCCGCCTTGACCATGTTGATCGGCGATTGGAAGACGAAGAAGAAGACGACCGGCACGATCAGCGCCATCCAGATGAAGCGATTCCGATACACGACGCGCCGGGCGTAGTCGTCGCGCTTGAACGCCCCGAGCAACCCGGCCATGTCGGCAAACGCGCGGCAATTGCCGGCCGTGGCGGCGAAGATGGTCCCGTAGAGCGTCGCGATGGCGCCCACGTAGAAGAGCGGGAGCGACCATTGGCCGAGCGTCTGCGTGTACATGTTCGAAAGCACCGGAATCATGTCCATGCCCTTGGGCACAAGGCCCGCGCGGTTGAGGACACCGGCGCCGAGCATGTAGAAGGCGGCGGTGGCCACGCAGTAGATGACCATCGATGCGAGGATATCGACGTTCATCACGCGAATCCAACCGCGGGCCCGCGCCTGCCAGCCCGGGGAACCGTCGGACTTGCCCGCGTAGCGGGCGTAGCCCTTCTCAACGCACCAATAGGGATACATGAACAACTCGGAGGCGCCGACGCCGGTGATGCCGAAGACCGCGATGGCGGTGATGAGTCCGTCCTTCGGCAGATCGAAGGCGAAGCCGGCCTGCAGGTCCGCCCAGGAGAAACTATCCGGCTGCCGCATCATGATGATCGCGCAGAGGAAGGTGAGCATCGTGAAGAGGCAGACCTTAATCGTAGCCAGTTTCTCGATGCGGCCGTAGGCGCCGCCGAGCAGGATCGCGAGGCTCACCCCGAGGAGAACGATCACCCAGGCGTTGATCGGGATGACGGGGATAACCCGGTTCAACACCCAGGCCACGCCGCCGAACATCGCCCCGATCTGGAAGAACGTCAGGAAGGTCATGATGGCCCAGGCCCACACCACCCAATTGACGCCGCCGAACCGCGGGCCAGGGACCTGGTTGAGCCCCTCGCCTCCGGTCTGGCCGGTGGCGATCACATAGCGGCCGAACTCCGACTGCACGGCCGGCTTGATGATGCAGCTCAGCATGATGATCCAGAGGGCGATGTAGCCGACCTCCGCACCGAGCGTCGTCGTCGCGATCAACTCGCCCGAACCGACAATCGAGGCGGAGAGAATCAGGCCCGGGCCGATTTGGCGGAGGATGCCCCCGAGTTTGCGGGGCGGCTCAGTGACTTCGTCGGCCTGAAATTCGTACGGATTCCGGAGCGGAGCGGCGGAGGGGGTATCGGACACGCCGCCAGTGTGGGGAGACTGGGAAGGCGCGGGCAATTAATTTCCCCAGGCCTATGGGTTCATAAGTCCTATGGGACCTATAGCCTATTTTTGAAAGCAGTGCCCGCACGAGACGTCCGGTACATAGTGCGGATCCTTCTGGTCTTCCTCGGTCAGTGGCATCTGGCAGGCGAAGCACATGACGGACTTCGTCTCCTGCAAGTTCGGATCGAGGCCGACCCGCCGATCAAAAACGAAGCATTCCCCGTCGTAGTGAGCGCCGCCGCACTCCTCGAAATACTTGAGGATGCCACCGTCGAGCTGGAAGACATCATACCCCTCGCGAGCCATGAAGGGCCCGGCTTTTTCGCAGCGAATGCCGCCGGTGCAGAACATCACGATCGGTCGATCCTTCACGGCCGGTGGGAGCCGGCGCACCGCCTCCGGGAAGTCGCGGAAATGATCGATCCCGGCCGCGACCGCGCCGCGAAACGTGCCGAGCCGGATTTCGTAATCGTTGCGCGTGTCGAGGAGCGTGATCGCACGGCCCTCGTCGAGCCACTGCTTGAGCGTGCGCGGCGATAACTTGGCTGCGGGCTGCCGGGCCGGATCGATGCCAGCGACCCCGAAGGCGATGATCTCCTTTTTGATTTTCACCAGCATCCGGTTGTACGGCTGCTCCGCGCTTGCGCTTTCCTTCGGCGTCAGATCCGCGAGACCGGGGATCGAACGCACTTCGATCAATAGCGCCTCGACGTCAGCCCGCCGGCCCGCGACGAAGAAGTTGATCCCTTCCGGACTGAGCAGAATCGTACCCTTGAGCTCGCGCGCCCGGGCCAGCTCACGCAGCCGCAGACGCCACTCGGGCAGATGCTCGAGCGGCGCGAACCTGTAGGCAGCGAGATGGACGAAGGAGGACAGAGGAATACGAGTTTGGTGTTCGGAGTTCTGAAGTTGGGGTTCTGCGTTCAGGGTTCTGAGTTGAGCGCTGAGAGTCGTGGGGCCTTTGGTCCCTTTCGTCCTTTTGTCTCTTCAGGGCTCCTCCGCCGATCCGGGCCTGAGCAATGGCCAAAACTTCAAAACCCGGCACCCGCTCAGAGGTTGAACCAGTAACTCATCTTTAGCGCGAAGACATTACGGGACTTCGGGTCGAAGACGCTGGTCGAGGCGCGGCCGAGAGAGAAGTTCTCCATCAGCAGTGGATTAAAACGCTCCTGCTGCCACACCGCATAAATCGTGCTGCCCGGGCGGAATTCCCAACGCAGGACCGCATTCGCGCGCAGCGAGCGACTCGTGAAACTGAGATCGTTGACGCCGAAGGCCGACGCCGGGCCGATACCATCGGGATCCACCGTGTAACGCGATCCGGTCTTGGTGATCGTCCCCGTGTCGCGGCCATAGGTCGCAAACCGAAAGTTCCGCGGCTGCAGAAACTCCTTCGGCGCGCCGTAGTCGCCATCGGACACCAGCGCCTGCGCGTACAACTCGAGGGTCAGGTTAGCGGTGAACGCATAGTTCAGCCGCGTCTCGAGGCTGGCCTCCGCCTGTTCCAAGGGGGCGAAGATGTAGCGACGGCCGAAGGTGGAAGTCGCCCGGGAGTCGGTCACGGCGGTCACATACTGGGCTTCCTGCCGCGTCCAATCCACGCGTGGCGACAGGAAAAGGCTCCAGCGCTTCGAGGCCTGGAGATCCAGCGTGACCCCCGCCCCGCTCGTCCGGCTGCCCGTCGTCTCCTGCTTGGTGGAAAACGACAGGCCGCCGATGGTGCGCTTGCGGGCATCGGTCGTAATCTTGCCGATGACCGACCAGTGCTCCGACTTCAACGCCACGGGCCCGCCGCGAGTCAGCCGATCGTCGATCCGGTTGGGCATGTACTCCGCATCGAGTTCGAAATTCCAATAGCTGAGGTTCTGCAGGGTGGTCAGGGAGCGCACCTGCTTGTCCAGCCAGTCGCCGTCATAATTCTGGTAATAGGCGTAATAGTAGTTCGACGCCCAGCGGCGCAGGAAGCGCCCGGCCTTGCGCTCGGTATAGGTCAGCCGGCCGGAGATGCCCTTGCGATCCACGCGCTGATAAAAACCGACATCGTTGATTTCATAGCCCGGGGTGATGAACAGGTAAGCCAGATTGCCGTCCCAGTGCTTTCCGGAGCGCTTGCCGAACTGGAACTGGCCGGCCGTGCCGCTAAGCAACGTGGCCGCCGGATCGACGTGGAAGCTGCCGGAATCCGGACGCTGATAGTACCGCGCCGAGGCCCGCTGGAGGGACGTGATCGCCGCGGGGGTTCCTGCCACCCGGCTGCCGGCGAGGTAGGCGGAGATGTTCCAGACCCGGTTGAAGAAGTCGTGGCCGAGATCGACCGCGCCCGTGTAGGCCGACTTGCCCAGCGAGGCCGCGGCGAGCGGATCGCCGAGATCGCGATTGACGGCCGTGCCCATCAGGCCGATCGCGGTTTCGCCGTTGCGCATCTCCCGGCTGACCCGGCCGAGCAGATAGTTCGTGGCCGGCTCCACCACCGCCTCCCGGCGCGTGCCCGTGCCGTCGAGGTAGATGCCGTGCTCTTCGCGGGTGAACGCATCGAGCAACCCGATCGTCCAGCCGGCCTCGGTGCGGCCGGTAAGTTTCGCAGCGGCCACGATGTCGGTCGTCACCGGCACATGGGCGTCGTTCGAAGGCAGCCTCACGTGGGGCGCCCGGCCGATCCGCCGCGTGTACAAGAGATCCCGGGCCGCATAGAAACTGCGCAGGGCCGGCGCGATCCGGAAGTAGCCGGAGCCTTCGATGAAGAACGGCCTCTTCTCCTCGAGGCGGGTTTCAAAGGCGGTCAGGTTGATCACCGCCGGATCGACTTCCACCTGGCCGAAGTCCGGATTGATGGCCGCCGTCAGCGTGAGGTTCGAGGTGATCCGGTAGCGGGCATCGATGCCCGCCTTAAAAGCGTAATCCCGCTTCGGAGTGAGCGGGCTTAGGCCGGTCGCATCGAAGTTTCCCTGGCCCAGTACATACGGAACCAGCTCCCAGGCCTTGTTGCTCCGCGTCACCCGCAAGCCCTCGAGATGGCCGAAGGCCGACACGCCCCCGAGATCGGCCTTCGGGGTGAACGCGAACATCGCCAGCTCCTGACGGCTGGCGTTGATGGTCTCGAACTGGACGCCCCAAGTCTGCTCTGCGCCCTTGCCCAACTCTTCGCCCTGCACCACCCCCCCCTTCGCCTTGGCAAAGCGCAACTGACTGAACGGAATCCGAATCTCCGCGGTCCAGCCGCGGGAATCGATGCTGGTCACCGCATCCCACACCGCATCCCAAGCCAGCTCGCCATCGGCGCCCGTGAAGGCTCCGCCCGTGCCGAAGTAGTCTCCCGTGATGATCGCATCCCGCTTCACCCCGCCCGGATTGACGGAGAAGCGCACGGCGTTGCGACGGTCGCTGAAGGTGTCGAGGCTGATCTGGAACCAGTCGGAAGACGAATAATCCATGTCGCGGCGACCCAGCCGGAAGTTGATCGGCCCGGCATTTTCGATCCGGGCTCCCACGTAAATCGCTTCGTCGTCATACAACACTCGCACCGCCGTCGGATGACTCGCGGGATCGCCTTCGTGCGGATCTCGCTGCCGGAATGAGGTAATGACCCGGGCCGCCTGCCACCCCGCCTCGTCGAGCTGGCCATCAATCCGCGGAGCCGTGGATGTCCGCACCGCCTGGGCAGCAGGCGCCACCGGACTCGCCGCCGGCAGGAGTCCAGCGGTGAGCAGGAAGGGAAGGAGGAGGAACCGCACCATGGCCATGGAAGAAATAAACGAGGGAGATCGCACACCCCGGAAAGCACCATCGGAGATGGAGGGGGCAGCAGCCGTGATCAAAAGGGGAGGGAGCACGCGCCGTCGAGCGATCACTCGAACGCTGGTACCCTGTCGTGGCCACCTCAAAGCGCCGGCTGTCCGGCATCCAGACAGTTTCAATGACACGCGTCCCGCCACGAGGGACCCTGACCGTATTCGTCGAGTTGGATCGCCCGCGAGTGCTGCAATCCACCTGCGTTGGCGAACGGCGGCAGCGCTACTGACGCCCTACGTAAAATTGCCGCTGGATTCTGGTGGGTAATTTCTCCTTTTAGAGATCGGTGTATCCAAGATTTTTCTGCCAATCGAGCGGAGTACGAGTCGAGGGGACTGCTGCGGCGCCGGCCTCTCCGGCTACCGTGCGCCGGCGGCGGCACGCGGGAGGTTTCACGCTCGTCGAGGTCATGGTGGTCATCACGATCATCAGCCTGCTCGCCGCGGCGTCCGTGCCGACGATCGTCAAGGTCAAGCGACGCTCGCTCGCTTCCGTCATCGCCAACGATTTCCGGGTCTTCGCCAACGCCTTTGACACCTATGCGCATGAGGTCGGCGGCTGGCCCGCTGAGGTCGATGCCGGCGTCGTGCCGCCGGAAATGGCGTCGCGGATCAGCTCAACCGGGTGGCTCAAGCCCACGGCGCTCGGCGGACAGTTCAACTGGGACGGCGGCCAGACCCATGCCGGAACGAATTACCGGGCCGTGATTGCCATCAATAGCACCGACGCGTCGCAAGTGGTGCAGGACGCCGACCTCCTCGAGGCCATCGATGCCGTCATGGACGACGGCAATCTTGCGACCGGCAGCTTCCGCCTCGGGGCGGATGACGAACCCATTTTCATCGTCTCACCATGAGCAAGCCATCCACGCTGTTGTTCACTGTGACGCTCCGCCACCTCTCGGTGGACGGAAAAAAGGTCGGGGCGGATCTGCCCAAGGCGCAGGTGCCCTATGTCGCGGCCGATCAGTTGCTAAAGCTCCTGAAGTCGGTCGAGGAACTCGGCTCCGCCATCGTCTTTCCCGCCGAACCGGAAGTCCGGATCAGCGGCGGGCCCGGCGAGTTCGTGGTCCGCGCCAAGGGCGGCGAACTGCATCTGGTGAGCTGGTCGAAGGCCCACAAGGGCGGCGTCTACACCGCGGATCAAATCGTCGCCGCCATCACCAACGAGGGAGGCGAGGAGGAATTCGCCGCGGGCGCCAGCCCGACCTCCTCGGGCGGCAAGAGCCTGCGCGAGAAGGCCACGATGGCCCTGATGGGCCTCGCGATTGTCGGCATCAACACCTTCACCATCTGGTTTCTGACGAAGCCGCCGCGCAGCCTCGTCGGCGACTATCGCGCCCTGCCGGCCGAGCGCGCCGAGCGCGTCATCACCCAGGTCGCCGGGACCTATGAGACGGGCAAGAAGCCGGGCGATCGCCGCCTGGAGATCGTCACTCCCGCCACCGGCAAGCGCCTCAAGTATGCCTCGGGCGGCTCAGTGAAGGACGTGCAGACTTTCGAAGTGAAACCGGTGGAAGCCGGCGGTAACGTCGCGCTGCTAACGAGCCGCAAGTCCCTGATCAAGGTGAAGGACAACGTCTCGGTGGTGCTTTACGGGGACACCTATACCCGCGTGCAGAACTGAGGAGTTCCTCGGTTGGGATGGGGAGATGACAGCGTTGCAGGGGTGCAGTCGCGCTGCGCCCCAACCGGGAACGAAGTCCCTTCACGTCGCGAACGCCCACGACTGCGCCCCTACGAATCGGGATGGCGGTTGGCCGCGAAGCCCGCGCGGATCGTTTCGTCTTTCACCGCTGACTTGTGGTTCAACATCGGGAATCAGTCCTCCGCCCCGCCATGTCCGCCGCGTTCTCTTCCAGCTCCGACCTGTCTCCATGCCACCGCTTCGAGTGGTTCGGGACGGGCCGCCAGTTCCTGCGGTCCCAACTCGAAGCCATCGGGTCGGCGGAGCGGGAGATCCAGCTGGAGATGTATCTTTTCACCGACACCGCCGTCGGACGGGACTTTCGCGATGCGCTTGCCGCCGCGGTCGAGCGCGGCGTGACGGTCGCCCTGCTGGTGGACGGGGTGGGCTCGGCCCGGTTGCCCGACGATTTCTTCGGGCCGCTCATCGCAGTCGGCGGCGAGCAAAAATGGTTCAACCGCCCGCGGCCGGGGCGCTGGGCGCTGCGAAATCACCGCAAGGTGCTGCTCGTCGATCAGGCCCGGGCCTTCGTCGGCGGCTGCAATATCTCCGATGAGTACGATGGCGATGGCGTGGAGCAGGGGTGGCGTGACGGCGGGGTGGCCGTCGAGGGCCCCTTGGTGGCGGCGCTGACCCGCGAGTTCACCGCGCAATGGCAACGGGCCGGCCTGCCGCGCTGGCGGTTGATGCGCAGCGGATACGCCGAGGCCGTGGGTTCGCGCCTGGATCTGCAGGCGCTGTTCATCAGGCCGGGTTTCGGCGCCAGTCCGCTGCGGACCTCGCTCCGCGAGGATCTCGAGCAAGCCCAGAACGTGGCGATCACCTCGGCGTATTTTTTGCCCACCCACCGGCTGCGGGAGCAGATCGTCCGGGCCGATCAACGCGGCGCGCGGGTCCGCCTCCTCCTCGCCGGCAAGTCCGATGTCCGGCTGATGTCCCTCGCCACCCAGTCGCTCTACCGCGGGCTCGTCCAGAGCGGGGTCGAGGTGTTCGAGTACCAGCCGCAGATTCTCCACGCGAAGACGATGGTGCTGGATGACATCGTTTACATCGGCTCGTCGAACCTCGATCCCCGCAGCCTGCGCATCAATTTCGAGATCATGCTGCGGATCAAGGATCCCACGCTCGCGGCCGTGGCCCGGGCCCAGTTCGAGGCGGATCTCCTCCATAGTCGCGCGGTCCGGCTCGCGGATACCACCCGGTTCAGCTGGTGGTCGCGGGTGCAGCAGCGAGCCGCCTATTTTTTCCTGGCCAAGTTCGATCCCTGGATCGCCCGCGAGCAGTTGCGTCGGATGCAGTGAGCAGCGGCGGTGATTCCGCTCGCCTCGACCGCCGCGCCGGCTACCCCTCGCACCATGGCCTCGACGCCCACCGCCCTCCCCAAGCCCCAGCCCGGCCAGCCATGTTCCTGCGGGAGCGGGCGCGCCTACGAAGCGTGTTGCGGTCCACTGCTCGCCGGCACACGCCGGCCCGACACCGCGGAGGAACTCATGCGCTCGCGCTTCACGGCGCATGTCGCCCGCGATTACGCCTACCTGCACCGGACCTACCAGCCGACCGCGAACCTGCCGTATCAGCCGGAGGCGAATCCGTGGACGCAGGACTGGACGCGCCTCGTCATTCATGCCCATGAGCCCGGCGCGAATCCCGACACCGCCTACGTGGATTTTTCCGCTTACTTCGTCGATCAAGCCGGCGAGCACCTGCATCCCGAGAAGTCCGAGTTTAATCGGGTCGATGGCCAGTGGCTTTACACCCGGACCATCCGGCAGGGTCCCGCGCCCGCGAAGGCCGCCGCCAAGGTCGGCCGCAACGACCCCTGCCCCTGCGGCAGTGGCAAGAAGTACAAGCACTGCTGTCTGGCGAAGGCCTAGCTCCCGTCGATCGCCCTCCCCGCGCGCTTCGACCCGATGCTTCCGGGCGGGGTCGATGGGAGAATGTTGGTCCGACTCTACCCCGCGCTCGACGCCGCCCAGAGGTTGATGTCGCCGTCCCGGGCGTAGCGATCGATTCGCGCGAGCTCGTCCGGGGTGAAAGTCGTGTTCTTCAACGCGGCGACGCAGTCCTCGATCTGCGACACCTTGCTCGCGCCAATCAACGCGGTGGTGACGCGCGGGTCGCGCAACACCCAGGCAATCGCCATCTGCGCCAGCGTCTGGCCCCGGCCTTGGGCAATGTCGTTCAGCGCGCGGATGTTCGCGAGATTCTCGTCGGAGAGAAACGTGCCCCGCAGCGTCGTGCCGGCCTTCCCGCGACTGTCCTCCGGCGTACCGGCGAGGTACTTGTTCGTCAACATGCCCTGCGCGAGCGGCGAGAAAGCGATGCAGCCGATGCCCTCGTGGGCCAGCGTGCCAAACAGCCCGTCCGTCTCGACCCAGCGGTTCAGCATCGAGTAACTCGGCTGGTGAATCAGGCAGCGGTGCCCGAACTGCTTGAGCAACGCGTTCGCCTCCTTGGTGCGAAGGCTGTTGTAGGAGGAGATGCCGACATAGAGCGCGCGGCCGGAACGCAGCGCGGTGTCGAGAGCGCCCATCGTCTCGTCGAGCGGCGTCTTCGGGTCGAAGCGGTGCGAATAGAAGATGTCGACGTAATCGAGGCCCATTCGCTTCAGGCTCTGGTCGAGGCTCGAGAGCAGGTACTTCCGGCTGCCCCACTCGCCATACGGTCCCGGCCACATCCGGTAGCCGGCCTTGGTGGAAATGATCAGCTCGTCGCGCAGACCCGCGAAGTCCGTCCGCAGGATCTCGCCGAAATTTTTCTCCGCCGAGCCCGGCGGCGGTCCGTAGTTGTTCGCGAGATCGAAATGGGTGATGCCGAGATCGAAGGCCCGGCGGCACATCGCGCGGGCATTCTCCGGCACCGTGGTCCCGCCAAAATTATGCCACAACCCCAGCGAGATCGCGGGCAGCTTCAGGCCGCTGCGACCGCAGGAGTTGTAGGTCATCGACGCATAGCGGTTCTCCGCGGGGACATAGGTCATGGCGGTGCAACCTATCACGCGAATGCCCACGGCCAACAAGCTCGATTCCGCCCCATTCCTGCACGCGAACCAAGGATCGGTAGCGATGGGGTCGCGCCTGGTGGAGCGGAGCCCTCCCCAGGGCGGTACCGGAAAGCGGCGCCTTTGGCCAGGCGTGGCACGGGTCTCCCGGCCCGTACCGACCGTATCTGAAAGCGGATCCGCTCGCCCGCGCCAGGGGACCCATGAATCGTCCCTTGCCGCAGCCGATGTCGCGCAGACCGCTTTCGAACTGTTGGCTCGCAAGGCCCCGAATCTCAGAATGCCGGCACACGCCCTGCCCGGACGGAAGGCGGCCCGTCGACGAGCGACGGCCCTGCATCAACCGCCCGATCCCGGATGAGTTCTTCCCGCCAGGATCCCCGCGCCCTCGAACCGCGCGCGGCTCCCGAGGTCCCGCTCGATCCGCAGGATCTCGTTCCACTTCGCCATCCGCTCGCCGTGGGCAAAGGATCCGACCTTCAACTGGCCGGCGTTCGTCGCCACGGCGAGATGAGCGATGAACGCGTCCTCCGTCTCCCCGGAGCGGGCCGAAATCACCGGCCGCCAGCCGGCCGCCTGCGTCGCGCGAATCGCGCGGAGGGTCTCGGTCACGGTGCCGATCTGGTTCAGCTTGATCAGGACGGCGTTCGCGACGTTCGCCGCGACCCCGCGCGCAATCCGCTCGAGGTTGGTCGTGAAGAGATCGTCGCCGACCAACTGGCACCGGCCGCCGATCGCCGCGCGCACGCGTTGCCAGCCGTCCCAATCGTCCTCGGCCATCGGGTCCTCGATCGAGACGATCGGATAACGTTCGACCCAGCCGATCATCAGCGCCGCGAACTCCGCCGACGTGAACTTCCGGCGTTCGAGCCCCAGTTCGTAACCGCCGTCGTGAAACAGATCCGTCGCAGCAATATCGAGCGCGATCCCGATGTCGCGGCCGGCAACGTAACCGGCGTCCGCGATGGCCTCGAGCAGCGTCGCAAACACCGCCTCGTTCGTGTCGAACATCGGCCAGTAGCCGCCCTCATCCGCGCCACCCGCGAGCCGGCCCTGTTTCTTCAACCGCCGTCCGGTGGCATGGAACACCGCATGCGTCATCTCGAGGGCCTCCGCGTACGTCTTCGCCCCGAGCGCGACGATCATGAAATCCTGCACGTCGATCCGGCCCGCGGCATGCCGGCCGCCGCCAATGATCTGAATCTGCGGGAGCGGCAGCAGCGCGCCCGCTCCGCCCCCGAGCCAGGCATGCAACGGCTGCCGCGCCGCGGCGGCGGCCGCCTGCGCGACCGCCATGGAGACTGCGAGCACCGCGTTGGCACCGAGCCGGGATTTGTTCGGCGTGCCATCGAGCGCGATCAGCGCCTCGTCGAGCCCGGCCTGATCCGCCGCGTCGCGACCGATGGCGGCCCGGGCGATCTCGCCCCGCACGTGCGCGATGGCGCGATCGACTGATTTCCCCAGCAACCGCCTGGGATCGCCATCCCGCAACTCCACCGCCTCGTGGCTGCCGGTCGAGGCGCCAGACGGCACGAGGCCCCGGCCGCGCGTGCCATCGGCCAGGGTGACCACGGCCTCGATCGTCGGCTGGCCACGGGAATCATAGATCTGAAAGGCGTCGACGCCGGCGATGGTCATGCGGAAGGAATCGCGGCTTTCCACTCCGCCGTAAAGCGCGCGAGCGTGGCGGGCGGAGCCGGAACCTGGGGGCTCAACGCCTGGGTCACGATCGCCTGGCGCTCCGCGGCGAGGTACTCGACCGGCGATTTCCCATGCACGCGGGCCAGCATCAACAGCAGCAGCAGCCGCACGGTGCGCGCCTCGAGCGCCGCGTCGGCCCGCGGGCCCAGCGCCGCGCGGTAGGCCATCCAGAATTCCGGTGCGAGCGCCAGCAGCGCGTCCGCCCGGTCGGGCCGGTGAAGCGCCTTCAGGTGCAGGTGCGTCAGCAGAAACGAGAGATCGAAGGCCGGATCGCCGAACCACGCGACCTCGGCATCAAGCACGACGAATCGACTCGGACCGACCATCAAATTCTTCGGACTGAAGTCGCCATGCACGAGCGCCAGTTCGGTCGCGCCGAGCCGTTCCGCCTCGGCCACGAAATGGGATCGCAGCGCCGGCAGCCGCTCGCCCGCCGTCAGCAGATAGGGCGAGATCCGCAGCTCGTGAAAATTACGGCCGGTGGCGAAGGTGGCGCGCGCCACCGGATCGTCCCAAGTCGCGCGATGCACCGTGCCGAGAAACGTGCCCGCCGCGGAGGCGTGCGGCCCGTCGGCCCGGCCGGCCAGGAGTTCGCTCTTCCACAGGGTCAGGTCGCCCTCGAGGAACTCCATCGCGAACCAGTCGGTGTCCCGGTGCAGCAGCCGCGGAACCGCCGCCGGCCTCACGCGCCCGACCAGCGCGAACCAGTCCTGCTCCGCGCGATTCCGGGCCGGATCCGCGAACCAGTCGTCCTTCACCTTAAGTTTCGGGAGCGCGCGTTTGACGACAAACGGCCGTCCCGCGGACGGGCGCACGAGCAGGATGTCGCTCGAAACTCCGCCGCTCAGCGGCTCGAACTCGGCCGTTTCGGTTTCTACCAGCAGGCCCGCGGCGCGAAGTTGGGGCAGGAGATCGTGGTCCGGCGGGAGAGGCATCGAGGGCGAGCATCTAGAGTAAAGGCTGCGCCGGGGACGATCCGGAAATGGCAACATGCGGTGTCGGCTTCCGCCCCGCGCTGGTGGCCGCGTGGCACGGGTCTCCCGACCCGGGAAAGCCGTTCCTGATCCGCGCTCATGGGTCGGGAGACCCATGCCACGATGCCGAACCGCCACGACACC